>NZ_JBOGDD010001242.1:0-2273 GCF_050701675.1 Mycobacterium sp.
GAACCGACCGACCTGCCGCACTATTCAGAAATCGCTTAGAGCGGTGACTGCTGCGGGCGGGTCTGCGCGGGTTGGGGGCGCTCCGCGGCGGGCGGCGGCACGGGAGCCGGACCGCCCTCGGTCGCCCGGCCGGGCTGGGCGCCCTCGGTGCGGGTGGGCGGTGTCTGCCGGCTGCGCTGCTCCTCGGCCCGTTTCTCGTCCGGCTTGCCGTCCTTGTCCTTCTCCTCGTCGGGCTTGGCTTCGTCGTCCTTTGCCTCGTCGGATCCCACGCCGCCCTTGGTGGCCGACTCGACGATGCTCTGGACGCCCTGCATGATCTGCTGGGGCAGCTGAGTGAGGCCCTGCGCGAGTCCCTGCACCGACTGGGCCATGCCCTGCGCTATCTGGCCGACCTGCTGACCGACCTGGCTGGCCATCTGGCCCGCCATCTCGGCACCGCCACCGCCCGCCGCCCCCGTGCCGGCCGCTCCAGCTGCGCTGGCCTGTGAACCCACTCCACCGGTCCCACTCGTGCCGCTCGAACCCGCCAGCGCGTCCGCCGCGGCCTTGAGTTTCTCGGCATTCGCCTGGTCGCCCTCTTCGTACGCTTGGGCGGCAGCATGGAGCAGTTTGCCGATGGTCTCGCTGGACGTCGAGGTGGCGGCGAACGTGCCGTCCCGGCTCGGGAGTGCCTGACCCAGTGCCGAAGTGAAGGCCGAGGAGATGGTCCCGTAGGCGGCCTCTGCGTCACCGGAGGTGGGTGAGAGCCCCCCGAGTTGCGACACCGCGGCCGATACCTGGTCGTGGATCTGCCCCAGGGACTTCACGCCGCCGGGGTCCACGGACAACGGTTGGCCCATTTTGATTCTCCGTTTGGTGGAATTGGAACGGTTGAGTTGCTTGGCAACTCATGACGATTCTATTGCCGATCGACGAGCTGGGTTGGCAGAGATTTCAGACGCGACTTCCGAACATCTGCCGCCTTGTTCGAGCTCGGGCATCGCGGTTGTGCGTTCCCGAGTTACTTGGCCTGAACCGGCCAGCCGGGGATCGGGTTTCCGTGCGGCGGCGGTTGGGTGTGAAACCCGGTGGCCATAGCCATTCGCGCCGCTGCGTCGTCGGGCATGGCGTCCTCGCATTGCTGACGCACCTCAGGGGTGTCGATGTTTTCGTCCTGGCCTAGTGGCCCCCACAGGCCTGAGGACCTGCCGGTAATGAACCAATGGCCGAACACGTCTTCTGTTGGCGCGGGTAGGGGCCCAATCTGCGGGATAGTAGGTGACGCTGGAGCATTCGCCACCCGTGGATCGCGATCCGTCAGTTCCACGCGCCAGATTTCGACGAGCTGCGTACCTGCGTAGCCAAACTTCCCGGTGTCGGGGTCGGCGATCGTCGAAAAGTACTTTCGGGGGTCGTTGTCGGCCGTCCGGTATACCGAGTAGAGGCCAAGACACACCGTCGCTCGGTAGCCGTCTCCTTGCGGTTGAAGGTTCAGGATGTGGGTCGGCTGGTAGCCGTAGACCTGGCGTTCGGCATAGGTCCACCCTTCGGCTTCCAGGTCAGCGCGGGTGCGCGGCCGTACGTTCCTGAGCTGCAGCAAGCTGCCGGACTCCGTCAGCGGCCCAGTGCTCTCCGGCGTGGCACGGATGAAACCGGGATATACGACCGATTGATCGCCCCCTGCGAATCCGGAGAGGCGATAGGACTCAACGTAGGCCCGCAGCGTCACGGCGGGGCCGGCTGCCAAGTCGATTCCCGGGGCAGCAGACCATTGGAACCGGAACTCGTTGGCTACGGGCGGCCAGTTGGGGAACTGCCGAGCGGGGAGGGTGGCCGTCGAGGTGGTCGCCGGTGACGGTGCGGGATTGTTCTCGCACGCCGAGGTGAACAGCAACGCCACTACTGCCAGCAGTCCACCGACAGCCAGTCGGCCGCTACTTGAGGACATCTCGATATGCCTTGTCGTAGTCGTTGAGTGGGTTGCTCACCACACCGCCGAGGCGGTTGTAGTAGGCATCAAGATCTTCCTGATAATTCGGCCGCTGATCGCCGTACGGTCCCGGTTGAGGGATGTCGAGTTGTCCATCACCGTCGTCGTCGTGTCCCCTCAAGATCGCGAGGTCCCCGGGGTCGCCGATGTTGTGCGCCATGAACGTCGAAGCCAATGCGGACTTCATCGCCAGTGAGCCTTCGATCGGAGTGTGTCCAGCCTCGAAGGAACCTGGCGGGGGTCCAAGGATTGCCTCCTTCATCAGAGTCGAGTTGATCGTCAAGGCGTCACCTGCGACTGGGAC
>NZ_JBOGDD010001243.1:0-1617 GCF_050701675.1 Mycobacterium sp.
TCCAACAGGAATCCGAACTTGTCCTGCGCCTCGTCATGGTCGATGCCCATCATCGCGAACACCCGCTCCTGGACGTCGCGCCGGTGGATGCGGATCGACCCGCCGCCGATTTCGTTGCCGTTGCAGACGATGTCGTAGGCATTGGCCAGCGCGCTACCCGGTTCGGTGTCGAATGTCGCCTCCGATTCGGGCTGGGGCGAGGTGAACGCGTGGTGCACCGCGGTCCACGCACCGGAGCCGAGCGCGACGTCACCGGAGGCGGTGGCATCATCGGCGGCCTCGAACAGCGGCCAGTCCACCACCCAGGTGAACGCCCACGCCTCGGGATCGATCATGTCGAGCCGCTTGGCGATCTCGATCCGCGTCGCACCGAGCAGCCCCCGAGCCGACTTCACCGGTCCCGCCGCGAAGAAGATGCAGTCCCCGGGCTTCGCGCCGACATGCGCGGCCAGGCCGTCGCGCTCGGCGTCGGTCAGGTTCTTGGCAACCGGCCCACCGAGCGTGCCATCCTCGGCCAGGAGCACGTAGGCCAGGCCCTTGTGCCCGCGTTGCTTGGCGAACTCCTGCCACCCGTCGAGCGTGCGCCGCGGCTGAGACGCGCCGCCCGGCATCACGACGGCACCGACGTGCGGCGCCTGGAACACCCGGAACGTGGTGTCGGAGAAGTATTCCGTGCAGTCGACGAGCTCGAGGCCGAAGCGGAGGTCTGGCTTGTCGGAACCGAACCGGCGCATGGCGTCCGCATAGGTGATGCGCGGGATCGGCGTCGGCAGCTCGTACCCGATGAGCGCCCACAGCGATCGAAGGACCTGCTCGGAGACCGCGATCACGTCGTCGGCGTCGACGAAGCTCATCTCCATGTCGAGCTGGGTGAACTCGGGTTGACGGTCGGCGCGGAAGTCCTCGTCGCGGTAGCAGCGCGCGATCTGGTAATACCGCTCCATGCCTGCCACCATCAGCAGCTGCTTGAACAGCTGCGGGCTCTGCGGCAGTGCGTAGAACGAACCCGGCTGCAGCCGAGCGGGCACCAGGAAGTCCCTGGCCCCCTCCGGCGTCGAGCGGGTCAGCGTGGGCGTCTCGATCTCGACGAAGTCGTGCTCGGCCAGAACCCCACGGGCGGCGGCATTCACCTTGGAGCGCAACCGAATTGCGTTGCCGGGCCCTTCGCGACGCAGGTCGAGGTAGCGATACTTGAGGCGCGCCTCCTCCCCCGCGGTCTCGTCGAGCTGGAACGGCAGCGGCGCGCACTCGCTCAGCACGGTCAGCGACGTCGCGTTCACCTCGATGTCTCCGGTGGCGATGTCGACGTTGGCGTTGCCCTCCGGCCGGGTCTCCACCACGCCGGTGACGGCGACGCAGAACTCGGCCCGCAGGCGGTGCGCCTGAGCCAGGACATCGGCGTCGCGGAACACCACCTGCGCAACGCCCGACGCGTCCCGCAGATCGATGAAGATGACGCCGCCGTGGTCACGACGCCGCGCCACCCATCCGGCGAGCGTCACCGTCTGCCCGGCATCGGTGGACCGCAACGAACCGGCGGCATGACTGCGTAACACGAAAACTCCCTGGGAATGGCCTGACGAGACGACTGCCACAGTGTAGTGGTGGGGTTTCGGC
>NZ_JBOGDD010001244.1:0-5879 GCF_050701675.1 Mycobacterium sp.
GGGCTCGAGCAGGAGCTCGAGTTTGTCGCGCAGTTCTTGCACGCCGATCCCTGATCCCATGCCGCGGCGGCAGGCAAGCAGGGCCTTCGGCCAGTTCACGATCGCGGCACCGTACAGTTCCACTCCGTCGGTGGTGTAGAGCGCTGCGAACCGACCGTGCAGCTCAGGGTCTCCGATGAGGACATGGTCGGCGTTGCCTCCCACGCGACCGACGACCTGGATTTTCCAGTCGTGCTGGTCGCTCCAGACGTATTCAACCGGTGTGTACTCGCGGGGACTGTCCGGATGGGTGATGTTGTGGGCGACGCATGAGGCTTGCTCAACCGCGTTTGTCCAGTGCTCGATCCGGATGTCCGCACCGTGCTTCTGATGCCGCCAGCGCGCCACGTCGCCGACGCCATACACGTTCGGGGCGTCCACAGCCCTGCAGAACTCGTCCAGCACGACGCCGTTGTCCACCAGCAGTCCCGAGGAGGCCAGCCAGGCGTCGTTGGGAACCGCGCCGATCCCGATGAGAACGGTGGCGGCTTGTACTGTCTGGCCGTTGGTAAGCCTGACGCTGAAGGACCCGTGCTCGCCCTCAATGGCCTCGACTCCGGTGCCAAAGATCGTGGTGACGCCGTTGTTGCGGTGGAGTTCTCCAAACAGCTGTGCGATTTCGGCGTTGAAGATGCGGCTCATTGGTATGGGCATCGGGTCGATGACTGTCACTTCCAGACCGAGCGTACGTGCCGTCGCGGCTGCTTCGGCACCGATGAAACCGGCGCCGATCACTGCCAGTTCCCCGCCTTTGAGGAGGTCGGCGCGCAGTTTCCGGGCATCGTCCAGGGAACGGAGCACGTGGATCCCGGGCCGTTGGCCCCAGGGTGAGGGTCGGGCAGATGCGCCCGTGGCGATCACAAGGTTGTCGAAGTGTAGGGGTTCGTGGTCCTGGAGGTACAACAGGTTTCCGGCGACATCGATGCCTGTGGCGGCGTGCCCGAGCAGCAGCCGGATGCTGGCTTCCTCCGCCTGCTCGCGGGTAAGGAGGCGGATGGACGACTCCTCTGCTTTGCCGGAGAGGACGGATTTGGACAACGGCGGCTTGTCGTACGGGAGTTCCGTCTCAGCACCGACGAGGACGATGTCGCCTTCATACCCCTCCAGGCGCAGGGACTGGGCAGCACGCACGCCGCCGGTTGAGGAGCCGACGATAACTGTGGTCGTGTTCATCAGTCCTCCACTACTAGGGCGGACACCGGGCAGCTGCGGGCAGCCTCGGTGACACGGGAACGCTCGGCCTCGGGAACTTTGGTCCTGAGGAGAACAACGATTCCGTCGTCATCCAGATCAAAGTAGTCGGGTGCCCCAACGACGCAGTTGGCGTAGCCCTGGCAGGCTTGCAGATCTGCTTTTACGGTAGGCATTGTCAATCTCCTTGGCCTCTAGATGTTGTTTTTGTTCTGGGGCGGCTGCTCGTCCTCGGTGACAAGCGGCCCGAACGGATGCCCGATCATGGCCGAGAAGGTTGCCGGCGCCTGCCAGGTGAGGGCTTCCAGCTCCAGGGGGCACAGGGACACCCACTGGCCGGAGCGCGGGGACTTGATCATCAGCCGCGAGCCGTTCCGCGTCTCGACGCGGCTTACCTGGACTTCGGAGAATTCGTTGGCGATCACGATCGGAGCGCCGTTGACCCGTGCTTCCAGCCGGTCGCGCTCCTCCGCCGCTCGAATGGCGGCAAGGCGGTCCTCCTCTTCGCCTTCCCATTCGAGTTTCATAGGAATATGGCCAGATTCTGCATCCGGATGACCGCCTCGTCGACCATGATGGTGCGGCGGGCGAGCTGCCAGCCGGAGCCGGTGCGGCGCAGCAGATCCTCCCTGCCTGCCGACACGGTCGCGGCCTCGCGGACGTCGCCCCGGCTGCGGAACAGCAGGACCGCCGAATCCACGATGATCTCATCCGGGTTACCGGTACGGAACGTCCGGACGTTGGTGACGTAGTGGCGCAGCCGCGACGGAGGGTCTTCGGTCCAGGCGTGTTCCGTGGCGAAGCGCGCCGCCCTGCGGCTCAGCGAGTACTTGTTTTCATCCATGTGCGCCATCCCGGGAGACGTGCTGTAACCGGCCCCGAGGGCAGTGGTCACCCTCACCGGCATGAGATAGTGCACGTCGTCCGTGAGGCGGCTCAGCCACTCGTCGTACTCCTGTGCGTCGAGCAAATAGGATTCATCGACAAGCCACTTGTGGGCTTGCAGATGAAGTTCATCATTGAACGGCAGGGAGTCACCCGTCCTCTGAGTACGGGGGGCGTGCCCTCCCAGCACCGACTGCTCCGAGAGAGATTTGTTGCTGCGTTCGGTTACGGCTTCAATACCCACGGCTAGCCCTCCTTCGAAACGGTCATTGCCGGGGCGTGCCCGTTGTGCTCAGCGGGAGCCGGGAAAGAATCCGGGGTGTCAGACGGACAGTCCTGCACCGGATTGCTGCCGACGTGCACCTGGGCCGCTTTTTCCATCGGTCGTTCAAGATGGTTGGCCCATCGCAGGAGCAGTTCACGCTGGTTGTATTCGCTGTATCCGACGCGGGTCGAGCCGGGGCCGGAGTACTGCTCGGGGGTCAGGGGTTCGACGACGTTCTGTCCGTTTTCCAGCATGCCCATGCGGCTGTTCAGCAGCAGGCGCCGTGCCATCGGGCCGCCGGCGGTGCTGGTCAAGGAAACCCAGTTTTCCACGTCGTCCTGCTCGAACATGCCGCCGCTGCCAAAGCACATGAGATAGGCCTTGTAGGAAAGTGCCTTAAACTCTTCGGGCGCGTTCTTGTCGACGGCGAACCACGATACGATCTCGGTCTCGTCTTCACTGATTGGCTGCCACTGCCGGATGGAGATGAACGGGAGCACTTCATCGGAGTCTTCTTCGACCCGTGGCCAGTTGTGCACGAAGCTCATGTTCGGGAACACCGACGCCGCCGACACCATGAACCCGTCCTTGCCCACGACGTCGAGCTGCTCCTGGCTCCACTGCTCTTTCATGCGGGCGATCATCTCGTCCGGGTAGCCCACGTAGCGGAGGCGGTCCTCCAGGCTTCCTTCGGGAAGCTTGTAGGTAGTTCCGCCGCCGTTGCCGGCCCAATAGGTTGTCCCGTCCTTGCGCTTTTCCGCCTTTGGTTCGCGGAACAAACCAATTTCGACGACGGAGGTGTGGGTCTGGGGGGTGTGATACATGTCGCCGGCGAAGTTTTCGGCTCCGATTTTCCAGTTGGCCTTGACCCGCCACCGCTGCGGCCCGCGCAGTTCAATCCCGCCGGAGCTTTGCTTCGTGTAGTAGTCCATGTAGAACTTGAAGTCACCCAGGAAGTCCTCCAACGGCTCTGCGTCAGGATCCAGGCTGACGAAGATAAGGCCGTTGTAGATGCCCAGGGAAGGAGCAGGCAGCAACGTCTGCCCCTGCTTCTTGAAGCCCTCTTCGCCGCCGTATGCCTCTTTGTGGAAGGGCAGTCCGACTATGCGGCCGTCGTTACGGTAGGACCACCCGTGGTACGGGCAACGGAAGTGGGAAGCGTTTCCCATCTCCGTGCGGCAGACCTGCATGCCGCGGTGAAGGCACATGTTGAACAGTGCCCGGATTTCTCCATGTTCATCACGGGAAATGATGAATGAGTCTTCCAGGACGCGGCGCACCACGTAGTCGCCAGCTTCGGGCACCTCGGATTCGTGGGCGACGAAAAGCCAGCTGCGACCAAAGACCCGCTCCTTTTCAAGCTCGAAGATCTCTTTGTCGTTGTAAATGTGTGCAGGGATCATGCCCTGCCGTACATCCTGAATCACGCCGCTGTGGTCAGTCATTGATGGATCTCCTTGTCCGGGCCGGCAAGACGCCAGTCATCTCTGGTAATCAGAGATAGTTTCTTTTAGAAAGAGAATGACTTAAAGTGTGGCGTTCGTCAAGCCCCCGACGAGACTCATCTAAAGTGCTCGCGAAAGAGGAATAGTCAAATCCTGTGGATCGGGGGTCGTCAGGCGACCTCGGACACCGGAGTGTCGGGCGAGGGTTCCGGGGTGATGTCGACCGGCCGTTCGAGGAGCTTGCCCTTGTGGAACAGCGCGCCCGCTCGCACCAGTGCGACCAGCTGCGGTGCGTTGACCGCCCGCCACCGCGACTGCGCGGCCTCGATCAGCTTGTAGGCCATCGCCATCCCCGCCGCTCGTGAACCCGGACCCTTGGTCACCCTGGTCCGAAGCCGCACCGTCGCAAAAGTCGATTCGATCGGATTCGTCGTACGCAGATGCACCCAATGCTCGGCCGGATACCGAAAGTACTCGAGCAACACATCGGCGTCATCGACGATCTTCTTCACTGCCTTCGGATATTTCGCACCGTAGTCCTGTTCGAACGCCGCGATCGCGATCTGCGCCTTGTCGATGTCCTCGGCTCCGATGATCTCCTTCATCGCCGCCAACGCGCCGGGATGCGCGGACTTCGGGAGTGCTGCAAGGACGTTGGATTGCTTGTGGAACCAGCAGCGTTGTTCGCGGGTGTCGGGGAACACTTCCCGCAGTGCCTTCCAGAATCCCAGCGCGCCGTCCCCGATCGCGAGCACCGGGGCCCGCATTCCGCGGCGGCGGCAGTCCCGCAGCAGATCGGCCCAGCATTCGGTGGATTCGCGGTAGCCGTCGGCCAGGGCGACGAGTTCCTTACGTCCGTCGGCCCGCACCCCCAGCATGACCAGCAGACAGAGTTTCTCCTGCTCGAGCCGCACCTTCAGGTGGATGCCGTCGACCCACAGGTAGACGTAGTCGACTTGCGAGAGATCCCGCTGTCCGAAGGCTTTCGCCTCGTCCTGCCACTGCGCGGTCAGCCGGGTGATCGAGGCCGGCGACAGGCCGGCACCGGAGCCGAGGAACTGCTCGAGGGCGGGCCCGAAGTCGCTGGTCGACAGGCCGTGCAGGTACAGCAGCGGCAACACCTCGGACACTTGGGTGGACCTGCGGGCCCAGGCCGGCAGGATCGCCGACGAGAACCTCTTACGCTGGCCTGTCTCGGGATCGATGCGCTTGTCGTTGACCCGTGGCGCCTTCACCGTCACCGCACCGGCGGCGGTCATCACGTCGCGTTCGGTGTGGTAGCCGTTGCGTACGACGAGGCGGTGGCCGTTGTCGTCGACTTCACCGGCGTGCCGGGCGATGTAATCGGCGACCTCGGCCTGCAGGGCTGCGGCGAGCATCTGCCGGGCACCGTCGCGAACGATCTCATCGAGCAGCGACCGGCCTGCACCGGCGGCGTCGCCGGCCTCGTTCGGGTCTCGGCCTTCGTGTACTACCGTGAGCACGGGCGTGCCTTCCCGCCAGCGCGCCAACGCTGGTCTTGATCAGAATCCTGTTTCGTCAAAGATCATCATCCGGGAAGGTGCGTCCTCCCGGGATCCACAGGTTCTGATCATTGCTCCTCGCGAAATGGGGTGCGTGCCTAATACGAAAGTAAGGTGGGTCAGGCTGCCTCCTGGTTACTTAAGGTGACGTTGTAGCCGAGTTCTTGGAGGCGGCGGATGGCGTTGTTCTTGGTGCGGGTGGGGTCCTTTTTGGTAAAGAAGTCGGATCCTGGGTCGTGGTAGCACTCGCCGTCCGCGAGCATGTGCCAGACGGCGGTGAGGATGGAGTGTTGGGTGGCGACGATGGCTTTCATCTTGCCGCGGCGCACAATGAGTCTCTTATAGCGTGCCCCGAGGTAGCTGTTCTTGGGGTTTCTGGAAATCGACAAGGCCGCGACGCCCAGAGCGCCCTTGAGATAGCGGTTCCCAGGTCGGGTCCTGGTGGACTTTGCCCGGCCGGCAGACTCGTTGGATCCTGGGCTTAGGCCCGCCCAGGATGCGAGTCGGCCCGGGCTCTGGAAGGAGCTCATG
>NZ_JBOGDD010001245.1:0-2301 GCF_050701675.1 Mycobacterium sp.
AGGTCGGCGAACGCGTGAACATCCCCGACGACTTGGTGCCCGCCGACGCGCGGGTCGAGATCGACGCCAAGATGGCCGCGGGTTACTTCACCCCTGGCGTGGTGCCTGGCGACGAGGAGCTGAGGAAGTCGAAGGGCCGCGGGTTGGACGGATGAGCCTCGGCACCTCCGGAGATCTGAACACCGAGCTGGCCGACGGCGCCGCGGCCACGCTGCGCAGCACCGTCGCCGTCCGCGAGCGTGCCGCCCATCTGCTTCGACGGGCGCGCGCCGGCGAGTCGCCGTGGTTCGTCGTGCACGATCCATCGATACCGGTCGCGGTGGCCGAGGTCGTCGGGGTGACCCGGCACCGCTATCCCGATCTGAACATCCCGTTCCACAGCCGCTGGCGTCACTTCGAGGCGGGCGGCGTGGACCGCAAGGCCGAACTCGAGGTGCGGCTGGCGGCGCTGGATCCGTCGGCGCGGGCCCGCGCCATGATCGACCTGACCGTGGTCAGCGTGCTGCTCGACGCGGGGGCGGGCCCCGACTGGCACTACGCCGAGGGGGCCAGCGGACAGCGGTTCGCCCGTTCCGAGGGGCTGGGTGTCGCGACGTGGAACGCCTTCATGGACGGGCTCTTCTCCAGCGACGCGGGTGCCCCCCTGCGGGTCGACGCGGAGGGACTGCGCAGGATGTCCACCAGCCGCCTCGCCGAGGCGTTCCAGGCCGAACCGGACAATCCGCTCGTCGGGATCGACGGCCGGGTGGCGCTGCTGCACAGGTTGGGTGAGGCATTGGCCGGCCAACCCGAGATGTTCGGTCCGCTCGGCCGCCCCGGTGGGCTCTACGACCGGCTGCTTCCGCAACACGGACCCGCGACCATCACCGCGCACGACATCCTCTCCCGACTCCTGGTCTCGCTATCGGGAATCTGGCTGGCGGACAACATGATCGGCGAGCATCCGCTCGGTGACTGCTGGCGCCACCCTGCCGTGCCCGGGCCCGGCCTCACCGATGGCTGGATGCCGTTCCACAAGTTGTCCCAATGGCTGACGTACTCGTTGCTCGAACCGTTCGAATGGGCGGGCGTTCGCGTCGTGGGCCTTGATGCATTGACGCCGCTTCCCGAATACCGCAACGGCGGACTTCTCCTGGATTCCGGGGTGCTGCGCATGCGCGACCCCGGATGGGTGCGAAACGCCTGGAAGGTCGACGACGAACTGGTGGTCGAGTGGCGGGCGTTGACGGTGGCATTGCTCGACGAACTGGCTCCGTCGGTGCGCGCAGGCCTCGGCACGGATGCGGTGCGAATGCCGTTGGCATGTGTGCTCGAGGGCGGCACGTGGGCAGCGGGCCGAGCGCTGGCACAGCGCCTTCGGGGCGGGTTGCCACCACTGGTCATCGTCAGCGACGGCACGGTCTTCTAGAGGATGGCAATGGACTTGGGAATGGGCGGCATACACCTGATCGATCACCCACTGGTGCAGCACAAGATGACCCTGCTCCGCCGAAAGGAGGCTTCCACCAAGAGTTTCCGACAGCTGGTCAACGAAATCTCGGCACTGGTGGCCTACGAGGTGCTTCGCGACATCCCACTGCACGACATCGAGATCGAAACACCGCTGGAGACCATGACCGGACGGGTCATCGACGGCAAGAAGCTGGTCTTCGTCTCGATTCTGAGGGCAGGCACCGGCATCCTCGACGGCATGCTCGACGTGGTGCCGGGTGCCCGTGTCGGTCACATCGGTCTCTACCGTGACCCCAAGACTCTGGTCGCCATCGAGTACTACTTCAAGATGCCAGGGGATCTGCACGAGCGTGACGTGGTGATCGTCGACCCCATGCTGGCCACCGGAAACTCCGCGGTGGCCGCGGTGGATCGGCTCAAGGAGTGCGGGCCGAAGTCCATCAAGTTCGTCTGTCTGCTGACGTGCCCCGAGGGCATCGCGGCCATGCAGTCGGCCCATCCCGACGTGCCGATCTACACGGCCGCCGTCGATCGCCAGCTCGACGAACACGGCTACATCCTGCCCGGCCTCGGAGACGCGGGCGACCGGATCTTCGGGACCAAGTAGTCCGTCCGGTCACGCCCGGCGTGGCAGCGCCGCACCGATGAGCGGTGCGATCTTGTCCGCCATGTAGGCATGCCCGGCGTCCGTCGGGTGCACGCCGTCCTGGCCGATGAGGTCGGGCCTGTCGACGAACCAGCGCTGCGCGATCGGGTCGACGAAGGTGGCGCCCGCCAGCATCGCCTGGAAGGAGAGGATGTCGCGGATCTGCAGGATCGCGGGCGGCACGTCGGCCGTCGGCCACGGCG
>NZ_JBOGDD010001246.1:0-19919 GCF_050701675.1 Mycobacterium sp.
GGGCCTTGAGTAGCGATCGGTGAAACGACGCCAGTTCGGGGTCGGTGTCCTCGTCCGGCGCACGTCCAAGGAATACCGGCAGGTGATGTCTGCGGCCCTCCAGCTGCCCGTGATGCACCAAGCGGGCACCGGTCTGCGTCAGCGTTGCCACCGTGGCGGCCTGGTCCCTGGCGGAGTCGAATATCGCGGCCGCGCGGGGCTCGTCGTGATTCTCCACGAACCTCATCAACCGGTTCTGGAAGGCCGTGTCGGCAGCCAGGTGCCTCCGGACCGCGACGGCATCGCCTGCGACGAGGCCGTCGTAAAGCCGTTTGTCGTAACAGAAGTCGAATCCTTGCTGCTGCAAGGGCCGCTCCAGGTCCCAGTAGGCCTCGGCGATGAAGGTGAAGCCCGGATGGGTCCGGTGGACGGCGCCGATCACTTCTGCCCAGTACTCGTCGGCAGGCGGATCGCCGACGCGGTCACCCCATGTTCGGGCGAAGACGTCGTTCATCACCAGCATGGCCATGTCGCAGCGGACGCCGTCGCATTGATCCGCGACGTCGCGCAGCGTGCGCACCACCTCGTCGCGCAACGCCGGTGAGAGGGTGTCGAGCTGCACGACGTCGGGCCACGCGGGAAAGTACGGGTCCCTACCGTTCGCCAGCACCGTCCCATCGACATCGGTGAACGAGCCGGGGTCGGTCAGTAGCTCGGCCCGCGTGCCGTGCACGAAGTACTCCGGACGAGTCGAGGTCCACGGGTGATCGGGCGCGACGTGGTTGGGAACGAAGTCGAGGATCAGGGCGAGGCCTCTGTCGGCAAGCGCCGTTCGCGCGGTGGCCAGACCCCCGCGACCGCCGAGATGGCCGTCGACGTCATAGCCTCGGATGCAGTAGGGCGATCCGACCACGTCGTCGGGCACCCAGTCCGGCAGCGCCGACCGGAACGCTTCGACCAGGTCCCGGTTCGCCAGGGCCACGACGACACCGGCCGGACTGCGCTGCCAGACCCCCATCAGCCACACCGCGTCGAATCCTGCCTCGGCGATCGCATCCCACTGCTCGTCGGGCACCGTCGACAGATCCACCGGCATCCCAGCGCCCCGGCTGAGATCGCTCAACCATGCCCACGTGTTGATTTCGTAGATGAACGGGTGCCGGGCACGGGCCCACCGCGCTGGGGTGGCGGCCAGGGACGTCATCAACGTCGAAATGTAGTCCTCCCGCGGGCTGGGATGCTGGAGCCATGTCAGAGCATCCGCCGATCCACACAGACCGCCGTCGGGCCGAGTCGTTCGGCGCCGCCGCGCAGGAGTACGACCGCTACCGCCCGCGCTACCCACCGGCGCTCATTGCCGCATTGGTCGGCAACGACGGCCCGAGAGTCCTCGACGTCGGCGCGGGGACTGGCATCGCCTCAGCTCAGCTGGCGGAGGCGGGGGCGCGAGTCCTCGCCGTCGAGCCAGACGTACGGATGGCGCGCGCGGCCGCCGCCAAGGGGATCACCGTCGAACAGGCCACCTTCGAGGACTGGCAGCCCGCCGACCGGTCATTCGACCTCGTCGTCTTCGCCCAGTCGTTCCACTGGGTGCAGCCCAGGGTCGCCCTCGAGAAGGTCGCGACCGTCTTGTCATCGGGAGGTCGGCTGGCGCTGGTCTGGAACCGGATCACGCCGACGTCGCCGAGAAGTGACGACGTCGAAGAGATCTACGCCGACTATCTCGATGCGGTCGCCAGGCCATCCATCGAGACCGAGGACCAGTCGACGGCGATCCTCGCGGAGTGCGGGTTCACCGCCGAGCGGCGTCACTTCGTCGAGGAGCTGCACTACGGATCCGATGACTGGCTGAACATGGTGTTCACGTTCTCCAACCACCTTGCTCTCGAACCGCTCCAGCGAGCGGAATTGCGCTCACGTCTCGAGCGAAGGATCGGGTCCGCCGGAGTCACCGCTCGCAACGACGCCTTGGCGGTCATCTGCAGGCCACGAGTCTCCCTGCCTGAGCCCTAAGCGGGCGGGTCGCCGGGGTCGGTCACGGTGGGTTCCTCGGCTTGCGGCCTACTCAGCCAGGTCTTGAGCCGAAGCAGCTGACTGACCGCCAGACCCACACCGAGCACGCCCACGACGACGGCGACGATAGCAGTGGTCACGGGGGCGCCTCTCCTTCGCTCTCGAACCGACCTAGAAGCCCTTCAGGTCCTTCAAGGCCCGAACGGGCTCGGCACCGTGAATGGCGGCGCGGATCGAACTCTCCACGGAACTGTCGGAGACGAACAACATCTCATCGCCCGCTTCGAGCACTTCGCCCGCGGTGGGCAGGATCACGCTGCTCCCCCTGAGCAGGGTGACCAGGGCGGTGTTCGGGGGCAGATCGAGGTCACCGATGCGCTGGCCGACGAGTGGATTGTCGTCAGGGAGGGTCAGTTTCGCCAGGTCGGCCTGCCCATGCCGCAGCCCCATCAAACGGACGAGGTGGCCGACGTCGATCGCGCCTTCGACCCCCGCCACCATCGCGCCTGGCGTCGAGACCGCCACGTCGATGCCCCACGCCTGAGTGAACAGCCACTCGTTGCGGATCTCATTGATCCGCGCGACCACCCGTGGCACCCCGAACTCGGACTTGGCCAGCAGGCCGACGACGAGATTGGACTTGTCGTCGCCGGTGGCGGCGATCAGCACGTCGCAGGTCTCCGCCCCGGCCTCCTCCAGCGTCGATACCTCGCACGCGTCGGCGAAGAGCCAGTCGGCATCAGGCACCACGTGCGGTTCGAACTTGCGACGTTCGCGTTCGATCAACAGAACCTTGTGGCCGCTGTCGAGGAGTTCCTGCGCGACGGATCGGCCGACATTGCCTGCGCCGGCTATCCCGATGCGTGTCTTGCGGTCCGTCACCCACACATCTTCGCGCATACCGCGCCATTGCGGGGAGGGGTGTGCCTGCGCGGACGGCACGACACCGAACGACGCCCGTACTGAAATACTGACACCACGCGAGACTCCGGCGGCCGCGCCGTGCGCATTCGCCGATGAAGCCCGCCGCCGCGACGATCTCTGAACGGAAACGCATTGAGCCTGCACGAGCTGTATCTGGCACTCCTGGTCGGGGGCTTCGTGCTGCTGGCCAGCATTGTCGGCACCCGGGTGGCGACCCGGGTCGGCTTTCCCAGCCTCCTGCTCTTCCTTCTGGTGGGTGTCGTCATCGGCGAGGACGGCTTCGGACTGCAATTCGACAACGTCGAACTCGCGAGGAACATAGGCACGGCGGCACTGGCGGTGATCCTGGTCGAGGGCGGTTTGACCACCAAATTCGTCGACATCCGCAAGGTTCTTGCACCCGCGGGTGCCCTGGCCACCATCGGCGTCGTCATCAGCATGCTGATCACCGCGGCGGGAGCGCACCTGCTGCTCCGGATGGACTGGCAGCTCGCGCTGCTTCTCGGGGCGATCGTCTCCTCCACCGACGCCGCGGCGGTGTTCTCGGTGCTGCGCGTGTTGCCGCTGCCCCGCCGCGTCGCCGGCTTGCTCGAGGCGGAGTCCGGTTTCAACGATGCACCCGCCGTGATTCTGGTGCTGATGTTCAGCGCGGTGCCGTTCGTCTTCGAGCCGGAGAGCGCGATTGCGGGTCTGGTGTACGAGTTGCTGGCTGGGTCCGCGATCGGACTGGGCTTCGGCTTCCTCGGCGCACTCGCGCTGCGCCGCATCGCGCTGCCCGCATCCGGCCTCTACCCGATCGGCACGTTCGGGCTGGGCATCCTGGCGTTCGCGGCGGCCGGCTACCTCCACGCCAGCGGGTTCATCGCCGCCTATTTGGCCGCGGTGGTGCTCGCGAACTCCGGCCTGCCGCACCGCTCGGCGACCCGATCGTTCGCCGAGGGGCTCGGCTGGCTCGCGCAGATCGGCCTGTTCGTCCTGCTCGGACTACTGGTGGATCCCAGTGAGCTGGCCGCCGACGTGGTTCCCGCGCTCGTCGTCGGGCTGGTGCTGTTGCTGGTCGCGCGACCGCTGTCGATCATCGGCTCACTCTCCGGCTTCAGGGTGCCGTTGCGCGAACAGATCTTCCTCTCGTGGGCGGGTCTTCGCGGTGCCGTCCCCATCGTGTTGGCGACCTTTCCGATCGTCGCCGGGGTGCCCGACAGCAATCGGCTGCTCAACATCGTCTTCATGCTGGTGGTGGTGTTCACCCTGGTGCAGGGCCCGAGCCTTCGACCGCTCGCGCACATCCTCGGGCTGATTCCCCGCGACTCGCCACGTGAGATCCAGGTCGAAGCCGCACCGTTGGACGTCCTCGAGGCCGAACTGCTGACGCTGACCGTGCGACCGTCCTCTCGACTGCACAACGTCACCGTTCTGGAACTTCGGCTGCCCGATCCCAGCGTGATCACCCTGATCATCCGCGACGGACACACCTTCGTGCCGTTGCCCGACACCAGGATCGAGGCAGGCGACGAGCTGTTGATCGTCACCACGTCGAAGACGCGGGCCGCCGCCGAGCGCAGGCTGAGGGCGGTCAGCCGACGGGGCAAGCTCGCGTACTGGTTCGACGAGTACGGCGAGCCGGACTGAATTGAACCCAGCAGCGTGGCGTTCCAACGCGTAGACCGGGGCTGCGAAACGCGCGGCCGGACATCGTGCGGAAGGAACGTACACCGTGATCAATCGACGCCAGTTCTCCATGATGGCGGGCATCGCCGCCGCGGGCACCGCCGTGGCCGCGTGCACGTCACCACCGGAGACCACCACGTCGGGTCCGGCCACGACGCAGGCGCACACGGCGTTCCGGTCGCTCAAGCAGATCGATGCGGGCGTGCTGAACATCGGTTACGCCGAGGACGGCCCCGTTGACGGACCTCCCGTCATCCTGCTGCACGGTTGGCCCTACGACATCTACAGCTACGTCGACGTGGCGCCACTGCTGGCCGCACGTGGCTACCGGGTGATCGTTCCGTACCTGCGCGGTTTCGGCAGCACCCGGTTCCTCTCCGACACCACCGTCCGCAACGGACAGCAGGCCGCCGTCGCGCAGGACGTCATCGCACTGATGGATGCGCTGAAGATCCCGAAGGCCGTTGTCGCAGGCTTCGATTGGGGTGCCCGGTCCGCGGACGTCGTCGCCGCACTGTGGCCGGAGCGTTGCCGCGCGCTGGTGGCGGTGAGCGGGTACATCATCGTGAACCTCGAGGCCAACCGCCAGCCGCTGTCGCCGCAGGCCGAGTACGGCTGGTGGTACCAGTACTACTTCGCCACCGAACGCGGCGAGCTGGGCTACCGGCAGAACACCCACGACTTCAATAAGTTGATCTGGAAGAACGCCTCTCCGCTGTGGGCGTTCGACGACGCCACCTATGACCGCAGCGCCGCGGCGTTCACGAACCCCGACCACGTCGAGATCGTCATCCACAACTACCGCTGGCGCCAGAGCCTGGCCGCAGGCGAACCACAGTACGACGACGTCGAGCGGCGCCTGGCCGCCAAACCCGTCATCACGGTTCCGACGATCACGCTGTCCAGTGACTTCGACGGGCCCGCCATGGACGGCAGCGCCTACCGGAAACAATTCAGCGGCAAATACTCTCATCGCGTGCTCGACGGCATCGGGCACAACGTGCCACAGGAGGCACCGCAACAGTTCGCCGACGCGATCATCGAAGTGGGCGGCTCCTGACCGGCTCGCCACGTTCGCCTCACCACGGCAGCGACTCACTGTCGTCGAAGAATCCGCCCGTCGCACCGGCGTCACCGACGGTCGCCCAGTACACCGCGGTGCGCGCACCCTCATCCGTGCTACGCACTCCACGGAAGCCGTTCAGGTCCGTGGCCACGTATCCAGGCGTGACGGCGTTGATCTTCACGTGGGACAGCTCGGGATCGTCGAGAAAGGCGTTGGCGCAGTTGACGGTCAGTATGTTTCACGGCCGCCTTCGCGCCGCGCTCGACGTCAGCGATGCGAACGTGCGTGTTTGTACGACACACCGGCGTGTCGCTGTACAGACCCGCACGCTCGCGGGGGAAGGGGGGTGGCTGGCGGGGGAAGGGGGGTGGCGAGCGCCGTGCGCAGCAGGCGGCGGCCCCGGTGGATCCTGGACATCACGGTGCCGAGCGGAATTTCCTCGATCTCGGCGATCTCCTTGTAGGAGAGCTGGCATGCAAAGGCGTAGTAGACGACCCGCTGCAGGGACGGGTCAAGCGACTGGATTGCCTGCCTGATGCGATCGTCGGGCAACCGTTGCAGCGCTTGAGCTTCCGCAGACGGCGAGGTGTCGAAGCGGCGACTGTCCGCGACGAGCTGGGCATCGGTGAACGACTCGGTGAGCGTCTCCTTGGGCCGTCGTTCCGTTCGGCGGTGCGAGCTGATCCACGTGTTGACCATGATGCGGAACATCCACGCGCGGAGGTTGGTCCCCGGATCGAAGGAGCCGAATCCCGCCCACGCCTTCGCAAAGGTCTCTTGGACCAGGTCTTCGGCGTCGTGAGCGTTCTTCGAATAGCGGCGGGCAGCGCGCCCGAGTTCGTCATGCAGGGCCAGCGCCTCCCTCTCGAAGAGACGGGCTCGACTCACGTCGGCGGACGTCGTCGGCGGCGGGGTGTTCCTGTGAATGTCTTTGGTGGCCATGTCGTTTCACTTCGTCTGGATGGGTTGGTGAGTTCATCCCACCAGCGCGACCCATATCGAGTCCAACGATTGTTTTGGATGCTTGTCATCTACTTGGGAGATGACAGCGTCGAGACGCCGCGAATCGATTCGGTCCGCCGTGCGTTCCAATGGCGGCAAGACGAATCGAGAGGAGCCGCAGTTGTCGATCCTGTCCACACGCCCCGTGGCCGACGCGGTAGCGCGAGTGTTCGCGGGCGCGGTCAACCCCCCGCCCAAGCCCGGTGTCCGCTTCCCCGAGATCAGCGGTCACACGACGACCATCTCCATCCCCACCCGACACGGCGACGTCGCCGCGACCGTCTACGACCCGCAGTCGACCAACGGTGATCGACCCGCGGTGTACGTCAACGTCCACGGCGGGGGCTTCGTCGTCGGCCATCGCGAACAGGACGATCCGTGGTGCCGCTACCTCGCCGCACACGCGAACGCGGTGGTGATCAACACCGACTACGTGCTCGCCCCTCATCGAAGGTTTCCAACCCCCGTCGAGCAGATCTACGACGTGCTTCGGTGGGCCTCATCTGACGAGCACGACTGGGACGGTCACCAGTTGTGCGTCGGCGGCCAGAGTGCGGGCGGAAACCTCGCCGCCGCGGCCTCGCGCCTCGCACTCGAGAACGGCGGCCCGGCCGTCAAACTCCAAGTGCTGCACTACGCCCCGCTGGACCTCGTCACCAGGGCGAAGGACAAGCGCACCCCCCTTGGCAACCGCGCCGTCCTACGACCGTGGATGAGTGAGGTGTTCGACACCGCCTACCTCCCCGACGCTGCGCAACGGCGGCACCGGCTGGCCTCGCCGGCGTGGGGGATCAACGCCGACGGTCTCGACGGCATCGCGCCCGCGCTCGTCATCACCGCCGAGTACGACCGGCTGCGCGACGAGGCTGCCGACTACGCGCAGCGGCTCGACGCCGTCGGGTCGCTCGCCGAATACCACGAGGTCACCGGCGTGGACCACGGCTACAACATCATGACCGACGCCACGGACGTCACCGTACGGATGTATGACCTGATCAGCCACCACGTCGTCCGCGCCACCACGGGATGACCCGCACTTGACCGCGACCAGGCATCGCGATGAGCGATCGACTCCAAGCACTGGGATCAGTCCGACTGATAACTTCGTGCGGATGGAACTGCGCCAGCTCGAGTACTTCGTCGCGGTGGCCGACGAGATGAGCTTCACCAGAGCCGCGCAACGGGTCCACGTGGTCCAGTCGGCGTTGTCGACGTCGATCAAGAAGCTCGAGGACGAGCTGGCAGTGCAATTGTTCGACCGATCACGCCAGCAGATCCGTTTGACACCTGCGGGCGAACAGCTCCGCGAGCATGCCAGGCGGCTGCTTCGCGCCGCCCGCCTCGCCAAGGACTCCCTCAGCGACTACCGGGGCCACCTGACGGGAACCGTCGACTTCGGATCCCTGGTCACCTTCGGCAGCTTGGACGTCGCCAAGATACTCGGCGAATTCCACGAAGCCAACCCACACGTTCGAATTTCATTGCGACTCAGTCAGATCGGATCATCGGCCTACATGTCCGCCATCGCCGACGGGTCACTCGACCTCGCGCTGGTGTCGGCCCCCCATCGGTTTCCGCCAGGTATCGACATGCACGTGCTCGCCGAGGAGTCGATGGTGTTCGCCTGCCGGCCGGATCATCGCCTGGCGGCCCGTCAGTACATAGGCATCGACGAACTCGTCGACGAGGACCTCGTCGGCTTCCCGGAGGGCTTCGGCATCCGTCGACTGATCGACGAGGCGTTCGCCGCCGCGGGCGCGACGTCACGGACCCGCTACGAGGTGCCCGCCGACTTCACCGTCGCCGCCGCCCTGATTCGCAACAACCTCGGCACCGCCTTCATGCCCGTCAGCGAGGCCGCCCGCTGCCCCGATCTCAAGGCCATCGAACTCGAGGTGCCGATCATCTGGCAGATCTATCTGGCAAGACCTCAACCGCAGAACACCAGTCCCGCGGCCGACCGCCTGGCGGCCATGCTGCTGGATGCGGCCGCCGATCGTGATTGACCACTCACTTGCCGGGTGACGCCGCGGCCAGCCGCTGACAGGAGTCGTGATCCTGCAACTCCTCGCCTTCTGCCTGGTCCCCGGTCGCGGCATCCGCGCGGTCGGTGAGGACGATGAATCCGGGCCGACCGTCGGCATCGACCGAACCCACCACGACCAGCGTTCGGGCCGCCATGTCGTCGCGAGCACCCGCGACCCCGTCCGCGAGCAACACGAACGGGTTGACGGCCTCGAGATCCTCACCGTCGACCGCGATCGCGTCGTACTGGTGTCCGGCGAGCGGTACCGGGAACGGAGCCCAGGCGGGGCCGACGTCGGCGGCGCGCTCGCTCAGCGCGGTGTGCACGTCCGCACTGACGCAGTCGACGTGGATGTGCAGCTGGTTCTGTGAGCGCGCGAAGACGGAGTTGACCGCCAGGCTCACCCAGTCGCGCGGCGGCGTCCACCCGGCCCGCTCGCCGACGAACGACCGTGCCCGCCAGGCATGTTCGAAGTAGTTCGGCGCCCCTGGCGCCAGGAGCGACGCGCTCTCGATGCCAGTGACACGCGTCGTCGAGATGAGTAGGAACTGCGTCGCCCCGACGAGGTCCTTCAGTACCGCCGAACCCCCGGCGAGATCCACCCTGGCGCATGGCGCCGGATCGCCGTGCTCCAGTTGGTCGGGGACGCACTGGGTATCGACGATCCGCCACAAGGCGTCGGGGTCGGAGGTGGCATGCCCGATCCCCGCGCCGACGATCGCGACGACGACGAGTACGGCTGCCACGCCGGTACGGAGGATTGCCATGTCAGAGGCCACGTACTCGTCCTTCTCTCCGCGCGGAGCGACGTGGGGCAGCGCCGACCAGCCGGAGGATTCAGCGCGGCAATGTTGGGTATCCGCGACTCGGATAGGGAAACGAACTCAAGGAGTAGAACATGATCGGAACCATCATCGGCGCCATCGTCGTTGGTCTCATCGTCGGTGTGCTGGCGCGACTCGTCATGCCGGGCAAGCAGAACATCGGTGTGATCGTGACGATCCTGCTGGGCGCCGTCGGGTCGTTCCTGGGCACCTGGGTGTCCTACAAGCTGGGCTATTCCAACCAGAACGGCGGCTTCGAGATCATCCCGTTCCTGGTGGGCATCATCTTCGCCGTCGTGCTCATCGCCGCCTACCTCGGCATCACCGGACGCCGCGGCAGCAAGACCCCGCGCTGACCGACGGATCCGACATGAAAGGGGTGTCACGATGACCACCGCTGAAGAGTTGCACGGGGATCCGCACGTCGAGCGTTACCTGGAGACGGACGGCGAAGACGGCTTTCACTGGCGCAACGGGACGAAGATCCTCATCCTCTTCACCACCGGACGGAAGTCGGGCGAGGAGCGGCGGCACGCCTTGATCTTCGAGGACTGGGCTGACGCGCACATCGTGGTCGCCTCCAAGGGCGGCACCGACGCCCCGCCGACCTGGTTCCTGAATCTGCAAGCCAATCCGATGGCCGAGATTCAGATCAAGGGGGATCGCTTTCCCGTCCGCGCCCGCGTGGCCACCGACGAGGAGAAGCCCGAGATGTGGGCCAAGATGACCGCCGCATGGCCGGACTACGACGACTATCAGAAGAAGACGGACCGAGTAATCCCGGTCGTCGTGCTCGAGCGGGCCTGAGAGCTCAGTTCGACGCAGTCATCTGCGTCGACTCTCTGCGCCTGAGGTTCTCGTTCACTTCCTGCTGCCACACGCCGTACGCGTGGGTGGTGTCCACCTCGAGCTCGAACCGGTCCACCATGTCGTCGGTGACATCGGCGGCGTCGACGTAGAACTGCTCGTACCACCGGCGGTGCTGGTAGACCGCGCCGTCCTCTTCGGTCAGCAGCGGGTTGTCGATCCGAGTCTTGTGCTTCCACACCTCGACGTCGTCGAGGAAGCCCTCGCCGAAGTTCTTGCTCAGGGTGGCGGCCAGCCTGGTGGCCTTCTCCTCGGGTAGGCCCTGGATCTTCTGGACGGCAACGCCCCACTGCAGGACGAACGAGTTTTGCGTGACCGGATAGTGGCAGTTGATGAGTGCCACTTCCAGCGTGAAGTCCGGTGCGACGTCGTTGTGCAGCCAGTTGATCATGTAGGCGGGACCGAAGTAGGTTGCCTCTGACCGGAGATTAGTTCCCTCCCAGAGGTTTTCGAAGTTCGCCGTGGTGTCGGGCCGCGCCTTGGACTCCATGAACTGACTGGCGGCCTGGCCCTCGATCACGTTCTTGAAATACGTCGGATAGGCGCGGTGGATGTAGAAGAAGTGCGCCATGTCGACGTTGTTGTCGACGATCTCACGGCAGTGAGAGCCCTCGATCAGGATCGAGTTCCACGTCCACGGTGACCAATTGCCCTCGTCGAATCCCTCGATGGTCGGTGGCGTCAGCTCCGGAGGTGGCGTCGAGCCCTCGGGATCGTGCCACACCAGCAGTTGGCCGTTGACCTCCTGACAGAGCCAGCGCCGCGTGCGGGCCAGCCTCGGCGTGCGGCGAGCGTAGGGCACCTCGACGCAGCGGCCGGTCGAGCCCTGCCAGCGCCAGTCGTGAAAGGGGCACGCGAGGGTGTCGCCCTTCACCGTCCCCATCGACAGGTCGCCGCCCATGTGCCTGCAGTACCCGTCGAGGACGTGGATCTCGCCGTCCGGATCGCAGAACACCACCAGCCTGGTGCCGAAGGCGTCGATGCCGTGCGGCTCCCGGTCCCGGAAGGACTCGGCGAGGCCGAGGCAGTGCCAGCCCCTGGCGAACCGCATCATCGGAGAGCCCGAATCGATCTCGCGAACCTGCTCGGCAGCAGTCATCGTGACGTCCTTCCCGCTGGGGCCGATGACCGAGTTAAGCACATACGCTTAATTGGCGGAAGCGAAACTCCTATGATGCAGCGGTGGACCGTGGTTCCCGATCGAAGGACGCCCTGCTCGATGCGGCCGAGCGGCTCATCGCCGAACGCGGCTTCGAGGTACCGCTGCGCGACATCGCCCGTGCGGCAGGCCAACGGAACAACTCCGCCGTCAACTACCACTTCCGCAGTCGACAGGACCTCCTCGACGCGGTGGTCAATCGCAGGCTCCTGCCCATGGAGTTCGAGCGGGAACGCATGCTCGGCGAGCTGAGCGAGGACGAGGCGGGTGACGTTCATGCCCTGATGCGCATCCTCGTCCTTCCGCTACTGCGCCTCGAGAGCACGCACTACGCGCGGTTCCTTCAAGTCGTCGGCCCGCGCCTGCGAACCGAGCCGCACGATTCGGCCGAGACCGCGTGGCCGCGCGTTCTGGACGCGCTGTCCCATGCCGGGCCAGTCGCCGACCGCGGAATCCGACGCCGTCGCGTCGCCGCGGTCGCCACGGCGATGTTCGCGTTGGCCGCACAGTACGAGCGGTCGGCTCAGGACGGCTGGGGGGATGACGGGGGAACCGGAGACCCCGAAGAGATCGTGCACATGCTGGCCGCCATGTTGACCGCTACCAGCCCACGCCTGGTGTGACGCAGAGCGCCGAGTCCTACGGATTCAGGATCACCTTCACGCACTCTGGACTTCGCGCTGCCACCGCGGCGTACGCATCGGCCGCGGCGGACAACGGGAATCGGTGCGTGAAGATCCCGTCGGTCCGCAGCGATCCGCTGGTCACCAGCGGCAGCAGGTCGGTCCACGTCTGCTGGATCGGCGCGGTCGTCATCCGCAGGGTGAGATTGCGGATCAGCGCCATCAGGATCGGCAGCGGATAGGGGTTGAGGTCGTGCACGCCGAGGACGGACACGGTGCCGTCGGCGCGCACACAGGCCAGTGCGTCGTTCAACGTGACGTCCAGCGCGACGGTGTCGATGACGCTGTCGGCGCCGCGACCGTCGGTGTGCTCGAGGACGGCAGCCACCGTCGGACCCTCGATGGCGGTCGCGCCGGAATCGACGGCCAGAGCGCGGCGACCGGCAACGGGGTCGGCCGCGAGGACGATACCCGCGCCCTGGGCGAAGGCAGCCCGCACGGCGCACAACCCGACGGCACCCAGGCCGATGACGACGACCGTCCCGCCCGGCGGGATGTCGGCCTTCTTCGCGCCGATCCAGCCGGTTGACAGGTTGTCCGTCAGCAACAGCGCCGCCTCGTCGTCGACGCCGTCCGGTATGCGCAGCAGCTGAAAGTCCGCTGCCGGCACGGCAACCGCGGTGGCCTGACCGCCCCCGAGCACTCCGGACCCGAAGATCTGCATGCCACGTACGCACGTGACCGGGTTGCCCGTCGCACACCCGGCGCACCGCCCGCAGCCGGTCACCGAAGCTGCGAGCACGCGGTCGCCTACCCCGACGCTGGTCACCTCGGGGCCGACGTCGGTGACGGTGCCGATGAACTCGTGACCGACGGCGACGCCGTCGCCGACCGGCAGGTCCCCGTCGTAGAAGTGCAGATCGGACCCGCAGATCGCGGTCGAGGAGACCTCGACGACCGCTCCGTCCGGACCGGGCGGGGTCGGATCGGGTGCCTCGCGTATTTCGACGGCGCCAGGCCCGGTGATGACGACGTTGTGCATCCGGCAGACGCTACCGTCGGTGCTCGTGCGTGGAGCCAGGATGACG
The DNA here is from genome assembly GCF_050701675.1 of Mycobacterium sp. GTDB lineage: Bacteria > Actinomycetota > Actinomycetes > Mycobacteriales > Mycobacteriaceae > Mycobacterium. Next base: position 13,240 of record NZ_JBOGDD010001246.1, read on the forward strand.
AACCGGGATGTCGAATCCGGTGCGGAACAGGTAATGACAGGGCCTCCCTGGCTCGGTGAAGCCGCCGTACCGTCGACTGCATGGACCAACCCCTGATTGGGGGCCCGTAGTACGACGATGAGAGGAGCACCATGAAGGCGACGATCATGTACGGGGCGGGCGACGTCCGCGTCGAGGACGTTCCCGACCCCACCCTGCACCAGCCGACCGATGCGCTGGTGCGCGTGCTGCGCTCGTGCATCTGCGGCAGCGACCTGTGGCCGTACCAGTCGATGCCTGCCGACGAGCACGGCCGCCGGATGGGTCACGAATTCCTGGGTGTGGTCGAAGAACTCGGCTCAGAAGTGTCGGGACTCAAGGTCGGCGACGTCGTGATCGCACCGTTCCTCTGGGCGGACAACACCTGCGACTTCTGCCGTGAGGGCCTGCACTCGTCCTGCAGGCATGGCGGCGGCTGGGGCTCCCCAGGCGTCGACGGCGGCCAGGGTGAGGCCGTGCGGGTGCCCCAGGCACAGGGCACCCTGGTCAAGGTGTCCGTCGGCGAGGACTCGGCGCTGCTCGCTTCCCTGCTTACCCTCTCCGACGTCTTCTGCACCGGTCACCACGGCGTGGTCACCGCGCGTGTACGGCAGGGCCACTCGGTGACCGTGGTGGGTGACGGCGCCGTCGGACTTTCGGCGGTTCTGGCCGCCAAACGCCTTGGCGCCGACCAGATCATCCTCATGGGCCGACACGTCGACCGCACCAACCTCGGTCGGGAGTTCGGTGCCACCGACGTCGTCGCCGAACGCGGCGAGGAGGGTGTCGAGAGAGTCCGCGAACTCACCGCTGGTGACGGCACCCCCGCCGTCATCGAATGCGTGGGCACCGAGGACTCCCTCGCCACCGCCGTCGGGGTGGTCCGCGACGGCGGGTTCATCAGCCGCCTCGGCGTCTCGCAATACACCCAGGTGCCCATGGGCTTCGACACGATGATGCGCAACATCACCCTCACCGGCGGTGTCGCGCCAGCCCGCGCCTACATCGAAGAACTGCTGCCTGCCGTCCTCGACGGGACCATCGAACCGGGCAAGGTCTTCGACCGCACCATCGGCGTCGCCGAGGTGCCGGACGGCTACCGCGCAATGGCCGACCGCAAGGCACTGAAGGTCATCATCGCGCCCTGATACCAGTCCACCAGAACTCAACCGAGAGAAGGACAAAAGCATGAAGCACGTCAAACTCGGAGACCTCGACGTCTCGCGGATCGGCCTCGGCGCCATGGGCATGTCCCACGGTTTCACCGGGGCGGGAAGCGACGACGCCGAATCCATTCGCACCATCCATCGCGCCATCGACCTGGGCGTCACGTTCGTCGACACCGCCGAGATCTACGGCCCCTACACGAACGAGGAACTCGTCGGTCAGGCGCTCAAGGGCCGCCGTGACGAGGTGGTGCTCGCGACCAAGTTCGGGCTCGTCTCCCACGCAGGCGGTGGCCCAGGAAACCCCGACAGCACCCCGGCCAACATCCGCACGGCGGTCGAGGGTTCGCTGAACCGACTCGGCACCGACCACATCGATCTCTACTACCAGCACCGGGTCGACCCGAACACTCCGATCGAGGACACCGTCGGCGCACTGGCAGAACTGGTGTCCGAGGGCAAGATTCGCCACATCGGACTCTCCGAAGCAGGCGTCGACACGATCCGCCGGGCCCATGCCGTGCACCCGATCACCGCGCTGCAGTCCGAGTACTCCCTGTGGACGCGCGACCCCGAGGCGGCAGCTCTGCCACTGCTGCGCGAGCTCGGGATCGGCTTCGTGCCGTACTCACCGCTGGGCAAGGGCTTCCTGACGGGAGCGATCCGCTCCACCGAACAGTTCGACGCAAGCGACTTCCGCGCATCCAACCCGCGCTTCACCGGGAGCAACTTCGAGCGCAACCTCGCGATCGTCGACGAGGTCGAGGCCATCGCCGCGGAGGTCGGCGCGACCCCCGCCCAGGTGGCGATTGCGTGGCTGCTCGCTCAGGGCGATGACATCGCCCCCATCCCCGGCACCAAGCGCGTTGCCCGCGTTGAGGAGAACGCCGCCGCGGACGCCGTCGTGCTGACCTCCGTGCAGGTCGACAAGTTGACGAAGCTGCCGCCTGCCGCTGGCGAACACCACAACGAGGCGCAGATGAAGATGATCGGTCTCTGAGACCCGGCCGCCGCATTCCGGCTAGCTGGGGTAGCGGAAACAGCCTGCATCGAACGGGAGTCCTCATGGATCGTCGCTCGGCCGCGGCCGAGGCACGTTCACCGGTGTTCACCCACGATGGCCGCCACGTCCTGTTCTTCGCCGACCAGCAGCTGTGGATCGTCGGCGACGACGGCAGCCATCCGACGTGTCTGTCCTGCGGGCTGCCCAACCCTCCGACGCTGAGCCCGTCGAAACAGGAGGGTTTCGCGCGGCCGTTCCCCGATGGGAAGAGAGTCTTCTTCGGCGCCGCGAACAGCGTGGCCTGATGGTCCGCGCGGCGGCCGGTGACACGCTCACCCCAAAAAAGACGTGACTGGGCCTGGGTGGCGGTGACGATTCTCCGTAGTCTGGACAGGATGAGCGCCGCCCCCGCTACGACCGTCGTCCTGGACGACCGCTTCTCCCGCGAACTGCCGGAGATGGCCGTGCGATGGCAGGCCGCGGCGGCTCCGGATCCGCGACTGCTCGCGCTCAACGAACCCCTCGCCGGTGAACTGGGCTTCGACGCGGATTGGCTTCGGAGCCCCGACGGACTGCGTCTGCTGGTCGGGGCCGCGGTCCCGGACGGAGCCACCCCCGTGGCGCAGGCCTACTCCGGACATCAGTTCGGCGGGTTCGTCCCGCGTCTCGGTGACGGGCGCGCCCTGCTCCTCGGCGAGCTCGTCGACGCCGACGGGCAGGTTCGGGACCTTCATCTCAAGGGTTCGGGGCGCACGCCGTTCGCCAGGGGCGGCGACGGTCTGGCGGCCGTTGGCCCGATGCTGCGCGAGTACGTCATCAGTGAGTCGATGCACGCTCTTGGCATCCCGACCACCCGCTCCCTGGCCGTCGTCGCGACGGGCCAGCCCGTACGGCGCGACACGGTCCTGCCCGGCGCCGTGCTCGCCAGGGTCGCCAGCAGCCATCTGCGGGTCGGGAGCTTCCAGTACGCGGCCGCGACCGGCGACCTCGACCTGGTGCGGCGCCTCGCCGACCACGCCATTGCCAGGCACTACCCCGACGTAGCGGCAGCCGAGAACCCCTACCGCGCACTGTTCGACTCGGTCGTCGCCGCCCAGGCGTCGCTGGTGGCCCGGTGGATGCTCGTGGGATTCATCCACGGGGTGATGAACACCGACAACATGACCATCTCGGGCGAGACGATCGACTACGGGCCGTGCGCCTTCATGGAGGCCTACGACCCGGCCACGGTGTACAGCTCGATCGACCACGCCGGGCGCTACGCCTACGCCAATCAGCCGGTGGTGGCTCAGTGGAATTTGGCCCGCTTCGCCGAGACCCTGCTCCCCCTCTTCGCCGACGACCAGCAGCAGGCGGTCGACCTGGCGGTCGAGTCGCTCGGGGCCTTCGGCAGGCACTACGACGAGGCCAGGACGGCTGGCATGCGGGCGAAGCTGGGCCTGCCGGAGGTCATCGGCGACGACGACGTCCAACAGCTGGCGGCGGACCTTCTCGCCCAACTCGAGCAGAGCCGTGTCGACTACACCTCGTTCTTTCGCGACCTCGCCACAGCCGCCCGCGGTGACGCCGAACCCACCCGCGGTTCGTTCGTCGACCTCGCGGCCTTCGACGACTGGCTGGCGCGCTGGCGGGTCCTGCATCCCGACGCCGACTCGATGGACCGGGTCAATCCCCTCTACATCCCGCGCAACCACGTCGTCGAGGAGGCACTGTCCGCGGCGACCACCGGTGACCTCGATCCGTTCGGGCGCTTGCTGGCTGCGGTGGTCGCCCCCTACGACGCGCAACCCGGGCTGGAACGGTACGCCGCACCGGCCCCGGCAGACTTCGGCCCCTACCAGACGTTCTGCGGGACATGACGGCCCCGCATTTATTCCCCGCCGGGCGAAGGAATTCGTCACACTTCGCGAAGGTTTCTCCTCGCCTGCGACGGGGCACTGTACGTCGCATGATGACCCGCCACGTCGCTGGTGCCATGAGCGTTGCGGCCGCTGCTGTCTGCGCGGTGTTGAGCTCCCCGGCTCCGAGTGCGCTCGCCGAGGCCTGCTCCGACGTCGAAGTGGTCTTCGCCCGCGGCACGGGTGAGCCGCCCGGCGTCGGCGGGGTCGGGCAGGCGTTCGTCGACTCGCTGCGCTCGAAGGTCGGCGCGAAGTCAGTCAACGTGTACGCGGTCGACTATCCCGCCACCACTGACTTCCCACGTGCCGTCGACGGCATCAACGACGCGGCCGCCCACATCGAGGCCACGGCGACGAACTGTCCGAAGACCGACATCGTGTTGGGTGGCTACTCGCAGGGCGCTGCCGTCGCAGGTTTCGTCACCTCCGACGTCGTTCCTCCTGGCGCGCTCGACTCCGGCGTGACCGGCCCGATGCCGCCCGCCGTCGCCGATCACGTCGCCGCCGTCACCTTGTTCGGCACCCCGGCAAGCCGCTTCATGCGCATGATCGGCCAACCCGATGTCGTGATCGGCCCGCTGTACTCGGCGAAGACGCTCAAGTCGTGTGTGCCCGGCGACCCGATCTGTTCCGAAGGCGGAAACTACGCCCTTCACGATCAGTACATCCCGGACGGGACGGCGGACCAGGCCGCGGACTTCGCGGTGAGCAAGCTCGCGGCTGGGACGACGACGACGCCGACAACCCCGACGACGCCCTCATCCACGCCTCCGCCGACGAGCAGTGCACCCGCGCCCGCCCTTGGACCCGCACCCGGACCGGCACCAGCCCCCGCGCCCGGCCCTGCACCAGCCCCTGCACCTGCACAGCCCAACGGCGGTCAGTAGACCGCACTCGCTCAGGCCGCGAGAAAGTTGGTGACCTCAGTGGCGAAGGCTCGGGCGTGCTGGAACAGAAACGCATGGCCGGCATCGCTGTAGAGGACCAGGGTCGCCGAATCCAGGTGTTGGACGGCGACATAGGAGGCCAGCGCCGGGATCATCACGTCGTGCACACCGTTGGCGTAGAGCACCGGCTGTTTGATCCGCCGCAAATTCGACCGCACCTGCTCGAACGGTACCGAGAGAATCTGCCCGATCGCCGCCAGCTGGCCCATCGCCGCCGCGTCCGACACCTCCGGGCCCTGCTTGGCAAGACGTGTCGACACATTGGCGAGGTGTTCGAAACCCGAGGCTCTCGCGGCGTCGGTCTGCGGGTAGAAGAGGTACAGAAGGTCGTCGGCGTCCGCATTCGGCTTGGCCATGATCCGTAGGACCTCTTCGCTCATGTCGGGCATTCCCGGCACCGCACCACCGGGAGCGCTACCCGCCACGATCAGCTTGCGGACCAGGTCGGGCCTTGTCAGCGCGACCTCCTGAGCGACGATTCCGCCGAGCGACCATCCGAGCAGGTCGACGTTCGGCAATCCCAACGCGTCGATGAACTCGATTGCACCAGCGGCGAATCCGCTCACGGAGTCGCGTGGCTCGCCGTCGGAGTAGCCGATTCCGACGTTGTCGAAGACGATCACGTCGTGGTCGGCCGCGACGTAGTCCACGAACTGTGGATCCCACCAGTCGATGGTCCCGCGAAAGCGGTTCAGCAGAACGAGCGGGATGCCACCGCGGGGACCGACGCGTCGGTAGGTGAACGTGGCGGATGGGCCCTGCACGGAGAGGTCCTCGGCAAGGTCGGCTAGATAGGTGCTCATCAGTTTCTTCCTTCGTGTCGTTGGGTTAACCGGCCAGTTTGTTGAACTTGCGAAGCTGGCCGTCGAACGTGCGGGCGGGGACGATGCGACGAAGGGTGCTCAGCCGCCGCGCCCTCGGACTCGCGGGATACCGCAGTTTCGGCGTCGGACTCGTTGCTGCCGCGACGATGGCCTTGGCCACCAGAGCCGGATCGTCACCCTCGTTCACCGCCTCTGCCACCACCTGTCCCGCGGTCTGGCGACGCTGCGCGTAGACGTCCAGGGGGCTGTCGGGCGGGGTGGTGTTGTCGTCGAAACCCGTTCTGGTCCCGGCCGGTTCGACGAGCAGCACGCGGACGCCGTACTCGCGCACTTCGTGATCCACTGACTCGGAGTAACCCTCGATCGCATGCTTGCTCGCGCTGTAGACGGCCATGAAGGGCGCCGGGATGAAGCCGAATATCGACGAGACGTTGATGATGCGCCCGCTGCCCTGCGCGCGCATGAGGGGTAGCACCGCCTTGGTGACGCGGATGACGCCGAAGACGTTGATGTCGAACAGGTTCCGGACCTGCGCCACGGAGTTCTCCTCCGCGGCGCCCGACGCGCCGACGCCTGCGTTGTTGACGACGACGTCGAGACGGCCGTACCGCCGCATGACCCGTTCGACGACGTTGGCGACCGAGTCGTCGCTCGTCACGTCCAGATCGAGAAACGTCACGCCATCGCGCTGGGTGTTGACGCCCGCGTTGCGACTGGTCCCCACGACGTCGAAGCCCGCGTCGACGAGTGCATGCGCCGTCACCTTGCCGATCCCCGAGGATGCGCCGGTGACGAGTGCTACCGGCCGAGTTGCTGCCATTGCG
>NZ_JBOGDD010001247.1:0-6592 GCF_050701675.1 Mycobacterium sp.
GTCCTGGCCGCAGTGGCGTTGATCGCCCGCGGCATATTCCTGGGTCGGCCGGTGACCGCCGGGCACGCCATCGCGGCGGCAGCGGTGCTGTCGACCGGACTGCTCGCCCACATCTTGTCTCGTGGTCTGCTGGGCGATGCCGTCATCGCCGCGGCAGGCTGGGCGTTGATGTGGCCGACGACGGCTCGTCCGGAGCCCGACGCGCTGCCACGGGTGTGGTCGCTGGTCAACGCGACGCACGGCGATCCCCTGGCTCCCTTCGCGATGCAATCGCGAAAGAGCGTCTTCTTCAACGCCGACGGCACGGCGATGGTGGCCTACCGCACCCGGTTCGGCTTTGCGGCCGTCAGCGGGGATCCGATCGGTGACCCCAAGGGTTTTCGGGAACTGGTGGATGACTTCTCCACGATGTGTCACGGGCGCGGATGGCGCATTCTGGTGCTGGGCTGCAGCCAGCATCGGTTGTCGCTATGGACCGACACCACGACCGTCAGACCACTTCTGCGTGCCGTGCCATTCGGGCGCGACGTCGTGATCGACGTGGCCCACTTCGACATGGTCGGACGCAGGTACCGCAATCTTCGGCAGGCGGTGCGGCGGACGCACAATGCCGGCGTGAGCACCGAGGTCGTCGCCGAGGCGAACCTCGACGACGCAATCCTGGCCGAGCTGACCGACGTGCTGGACGCCTCGCACGCCGGGGTCCTGACCGAACGCGGCTTTTCGATGATCCTCGACCGCGCGCTGGAGGGACGCTATCCGGGTGTTCTGTTGATCATCGCCAGGGACCACTCGGGCCGCGTGCAGGCGTGTCATCGGTACGCGCTGGCCGGCGATGGCAACGATGTCTCACTGGACTTGCCGTGGCGCCGACCCGGCGCCCCGAACGGCATCGATGAACGACTTACCGTGGACATGATCGCCTGGGCGAAGGAACACCACGCACGACGCCTTTCGCTTGCCTTCGCGGCGTTCCCCGAGATCTTCGACGACGAGCACCGCGGCACGTTGCAGCAGTTCTTCCACGTCGTGATCCACTTGGGGGACCGGCTCATCCGCTTGGAGTCGCTCTACCGATACCTCGGCAAATACCACGCGCTTGGCGAGCAGCGGTATGCCTTGCTCTCGCTGCGCCACCTACTGCCTGCGCTGGTCGTGCTGTTGACGTTGGAGTTCATGCCGCGTCGCCGCCGACTTCCTGGCTCGTCGGTACGCTGAATCGAGATGATGGTGTCGCGAATCTTCTCCAGTCTTGCTCCGGTTCGGGCCACCGTGGCCTACGCGACGGCGCTGTTCGTCGTCGCATCGGTGTTGTTGGCACTTGGTCCCGGCGCCCAGGACCGCGTAGTTGGCGGTCTGAGCACCAATCTTCACAACTTGGGGCAGGGCCATCTGGGAACGCTTCTCGGAAGTGCCTTCGTCACCGCCGAGGGGCAGACCTACCTCCTGCTGCCGGGACTGGTGTGCCTGCTGGCGCTGGCAGAGCTCTTCTGGCGCAGTAGACGGTTGATCCAGGCATTCGCGCTCGGGCACATCGGGGCAACCCTGATCGTCGCCGCCGGGTTGGCCGTCGCCATCAAGTGCGGTTGGCTGCCCATCTCGATCACCCGCGCCAGCGACGTCGGGCTCAGCTACGGCGCGGTCGCCGTCCTTGGAACATTGACGGCGGCGATCCCGCTGCGCTGGCGCCCCGCATGGATCGGCGGGTGGTTGACGGTCGCGTCGGTCGTCGTGTTTTCCACTGGGGACTTCACGGCAGGTGGGCATGCCGTCGCCTTGATACTCGGCATGTTGCTGTCCGTGCGGTTTCGCCTCGGCGCGCACTGGACAGCGCGCCGGTTGGCGCTGCTGGCGGCGGGCGTCACGCTTGGCCTGCTGCTGCTCGTCGGGGTGTCCCTGCCGACGGCACCAGTGGCCATGCCGGCTGGATTGGGGGTCGCGCTGAGCGCCTACTGGATGACCCGGCGATGGCTCACGAGGCGCGCGCTACTAGCGGCGACAGTGAGGTCAGCGGGCTCCTCACGGGCTTTGCCGGGCCAGAAGGTCGGCGCGGGTAGCGGGCATGCCGCTGCGACCGCGCGAGTCACATTTGATCGCCAGGATCTGGTTGAGGCCCAGCCGGTTGGCTGTGAATCCCAGCGCTGAACCCGCCATGAATAGACGCCATACCCGGGCCCGGCCGGCGCTGCTGCCCGAGACCGCCTCCTGCCAGTTGGCTTCCAAGTTCGCGACCCAGGCCCGCAGCGTGAGCGCATAGTGTTCGCGAAGCGACTCCACGTCACGCACCTCGAAGCCGGCCCCCTCGAGTGATTCCACCATCGTCGCCATCGGTTCGAGTTCCCCGTCCGGGAAGACGTAGCGATCGATGAAGGACGTCTTCGAGAAGCCCGCGCGTCTGCCTGGTCTCCGCGAGATCGCATGGTTGAGCAATCGGCCCTCTGGGCGCAGCAGCGCGTAGAGGTGTGCGGCGTAGGTGGGCAACAGTGCGAGGCCGACGTGTTCGGCCATGCCGATGCTTGAGATCGCGTCGAACGGCCCGTCGTCGACGTCGCGGTAGTCCTGGACCCGGATCTCTACCTGATCCGCGATGCCCTCGGCGACCATCCGCTTACTCGCGTACTCCGCCTGTTCGTGCGACAACGTCACGCCAACGACGTGAACGCCATAGTTGCGCGCCGCGTGCAATGCGAAGGTCCCCCATCCGCAGCCGACGTCGAGCACCCGCATGCCCGCGGTCAAGCCGAGCTTGCGCGCCACGAGGTCGCACTTGGCGTATTGAGCCGCGGCCAGGTCCCCTCCGGGTTGCTCCCAGTATCCGCACGAGTAGGTCATCGACTCGCCCAACACGAGGCGGTAGAAGTCATTGCCGACGTCGTAGTGGTGGCTGATCGCGGCGGCGTCGGTCCCCCTGTCGTGGACGTGCCGGCGCGCCACTCTCGCCTCCTCGGCGGGCGGCTTGGGTGGGAGGCCGATGATCCCCAGCCGCAGCACGGCTTTGGCGAGCGCCTTCCTGGTCTCGGCGTCGATCTGTACACCGGGACCGTGGCTTGGGTCCGACGACTGCTCCAAGACGTCCAGGCCGGCGAGCAGGTCGCCATGGATGTCGATGTCGCCGGACACGTACGCGCGGGCGAAGCCGAGTTCATTCGGCGCCCACAACAGACGCCGCAGACCCCGACGATTGACGAAATTGAGTTCCCACTGCGCGGTGACCGGCCCCGACGTGCTTCCGTCCCAGCATCTGATCTTTACCGGTACATCTGGGCCCACCGCTGCTCGAACCAGCGGAGCCACCGTCTCAGCGATCGTCACAGCCGAATCCTCCGCTCATAAACCTTCTTCGAGCGTAGAACAGGGGCTCAGGGACACGCCATTTGGCATGTCCAGCTCTCGCATTCACCTCGCCGGGACTATGCGTGCTGGGCCGTCCGCGGACGCACCGCACCCGGTCAATGGACCAGCTGTGCCAGGTGCTGCTGTGCGTAGCGACGGACGGCGTCGATGTCCTTGGTGTCCAACACGTGAGTGCTGACCTGTGCCATGGAAGTGGCCAGCCGAATGTGCAGTTCGGCCACTGCCACCAAATCCGGGGCGGGCATGGTGGCGCCGGCTGCCCGTAAGGCCTTTGCCATCGCCGTGGAAGCGCTTTCCAGGAATTGCTCGGCCGCTTCACGCATCCCGGGCGATACGGTGAACTCGCCGTCGAGTTGCAGGAATCGGCGCATGGTCGGCTCGGTGGTGAGGATGCGTACGCCTTCACAGAAGCAGGCGACGGACGCCGCCTTGGGGCCGGAGTCCACGTCGACGGTTTGCAGTCTCGCCATGGCGTACTCGAATGTTCGCCGGCCGAGCTCGGTGATGAGGGCATCGCGGCTGGGGAATCTGCGGTACAGCGTGCTCCGGCTGACACCGGCCTGCCGCGCGATCACATCCAGGCTGAGCCGTCCGACACCGACGAGCGCGACCTCCTCAGCGGCGGCCTTCAAGATGGCAGCCTCTTGCTCGCCGGGTGAGTTGCGGGTGCGCGGGACCATCAACCGACGGGACATCCGCCAGGTGCGGCAAACGAATCCAAGGCGACTGAGCGATGCAGACGGACGATCTTCTCGTACTCGAGCCGATTGCGGGCCAGGGGTACCAAAAGCAACCGGTCCGGGAGCAGGCGCCAAATCAGTTGCAGCGAACGCGTATACAGCGCGAACTCCAGATCATGCCTGGTTTTCCAACGGAAACCGGTCGCCTGCCGGATGCCCGGATGCATGATCCCGAACGAACAGATCTTGATGACATGCCCAGCGACCGGCCGCACCATCAACCACAGCGGGGTGATCGCCACCGCAATCGGTTTGGGCAGCAGAAGTGTTGGTAGCGGTAGCTTTCCGATTCTACGTACCGACCGGTCCAGGAATGGATTGGACTGCGCACGGGTGGCGACCATGTCGTCGTAGTACCGCTGGGCGTCCGCGTAGGTGGGAGGCAGGCCCGCGGAGCGGCCGGGCAGCTGCAGAATCTCGAAGGCGTCCAAGAGTTGTCGGTACGCGGCTTCCTGCTCGGCCGCGGACAACGTGATCCCGGTACTCGGAGTGAAGGAATGCAGGATCAGGAATATCCCGCTCACCGCAATCCAATTCCACAGCACGGGATCCAATGCGCTGTAGCGGACGTCGGCGAAATCGCCGACGCCGACGCCACGCACGTCGCGGTGCAGGTGTTTGAGTCGATCCGCTTCTGCTGCTCTGTCTTCCGCGTCGCCCCATAGCGCCAACGTCGTCGAGAAGCCGCCGCGCAGCGAGCGGTCGGTGAAGTTGTCGTCGAACCGGCCGGTCTTGTCAACCGCCGCGGCGACCGCGGGAATCGCCACCTCGTCGTACGCGGACGCACCGAAGAAGCCGGGCAGTGCGCTACCGGAGTACTTGCGGAACTGGGCGAGCACGCGGGGCCGAACAGCCGAAGCCGCGGGTCGTGCCGCCGTCTTCGACGTCGATGCGAAAGTGGCCATTCGTCTCCCCGCCCGGTTTGACACAAAGAAGCAATTTCCATGTCAACGTAGCACATATCGCAGGCGCGCCGGCGAAGTATTCGAGGGTTTGGCCCTCGACCGAGGCAAGGCCACCTTCGATATTAAGTAAACAACTGTACTTCGAATATGTCTATTGATGTTCACGTTCGCGATCGAGGGTCACCGTCTCCGCCTCACCTGCTGGGCGCCTCGTTCCGTCCATTATTCGCCTCATCTCGGTACGGAAGAGGCAATTATGCAGGGTAATTGGCTTGCGATGAAGGTGCACGGGCTGCTCGCCGTTGCGGAAGCCAGGCCCCGTTACGCCGCGCTCGATGCAGTTGAGTGACTACGCACAGCGCATCTATGTCAATGGCGATTCCGCCAAAATCGTTGACGCCTGAAGAGCTCCGACTATACGGTGACCACCGGTAGCGAACGGCGCTACGACGAGTTGCCGGCCCAGGCTGGGGCTGTATCTGTCGGGGAGGGACGTCGAACCTTTGCGTATCCGGCCTCTGAGTGCGGGACGATGACCGCGGCACCCGAACGGGCGTCGGGTCAGGGCGGACCGCGCAACGGCGTTGACGCCATCGAGGACTGGTCCGCCGGTTACGTCAGGCGGCATCCGCTGGCCGCACTCACGACAGTGGGCGATCAGTTCATCGTGGGCGTACGGACCATCCAGTACATGTTGGTTGACCTGGCGACTGGTCGGTTCCAGTGGCGGGAGTTCGTCCGGCAGGGCGCGTTCATGGCGGGAACGGCGGTCGTGCCGACGGTCCTGGTGGCGTTGCCGATTGGCGTCACCCTCTCGATTCAGTTCGCACTGCTGGCCGGCCAGGTGGGCGCGACGTCCCTGGCGGGTGCGGCGAGTGGACTCGCGGTGATCCGGCAGGCGGCCTCGTTGACCGCCGCGATCCTGATGGCGGCGGCGGTGGGCTCGGCGATCACGGCGGACTTGGGTTCGCGCACGATGCGCGAGGAGATCGACGCCATGGAGGTGATGGGCGTCTCGGTGATCCGGCGCCTAGTGGTGCCACGGTTCGCGGCGGCCATCATCATCGGCGTCGCGCTCACCGGTGTTGTGTGCTTCGTTGGGTTTCTCGCGAGTTATCTGTTCAACGTCTACTTCCAGAACGGCGCACCGGGCAGCTTCGTCGCGACATTCGCATCCTTCGCCACGACAGGCGATTTCGTCGTGGCATTGCTGAAAGCCGTTCTGTTCGGCGCCATCGTCGCCATAATCTCCTGCCAGAAGGGGCTCTCGACCGTCGGTGGGCCAACCGGCGTCGCGAACTCGGTGAACGCGGCGGTGGTCGAATCGATCCTGGTGTTGATGGTGGTCAACGTCGCGATCAGCCAGCTCTACATCATGCTGTTTCCCCGGGTGGGCCTCTGACATGGCGGCGTCATCCTATGTACCGCCGCTGGTCGCGCCGTGGGCCCGGCTCTACAAGAGGGCGACCGCGCCGGTCGTCCAGCTAGGCCACATGCTGGTCTTCTTCGTGCGCGCCATCGCCGCGGTGCCGATTGCGCTGCGGCAGTACCGAAGCGAGTTCGTGCGGTTGCTATCCGACATCGCCTGGGGCA
>NZ_JBOGDD010001248.1:0-3839 GCF_050701675.1 Mycobacterium sp.
AGTAAGCGCTGTTCGGTATGCGGGGCCGTTAGCAGCGATCTGAAGCTCGCTGACCGGGTATTTACCTGCAGTTGCGGCCACCGCGCCGACCGTGACCTCAACGCTGCAGTCAACCTGGCACACTGGGCGCAGAACAATCACGCTTCCACGGATCCCCGGACCCCCAAGCATGGAGGCCGGGCCACCAATGCCCGCCGACGGGACGGCACTGACCAGCACCCTACGTGTGCAGGTGAAACCAGCCCGACAGACGCGGGAACTGAAGCTCGAGCCGCACCCGCGGTCTGAGCCGACGACGCCCGAGAAGGGCGGTGCTCGCAACGAAGCTCGTTGTGCGCACGCTTTACGATGGTCTGCGAGCAATACCCGCAGACCGGAAAGGCAATACCCAAAGCATGGCTGAGTTCATCTACACGATGAAGAAGGTCCGCAAGGCGCACGGTGACAAGGTCATCCTGGACGACGTCACGCTGAACTTTCTCCCAGGAGCCAAGATCGGCGTCGTCGGCCCCAACGGTGCCGGTAAGTCGAGCGTCCTGAAGATCATGGCCGGCTTGGACAAGGCGAACAACGGAGAGGCCTTCCTCGCCACTGGCGCCTCGGTCGGCATCCTGATGCAGGAGCCGCAGCTGGACGAGGAGAAGACGGTCCGCGAGAACGTCGAGGAGGGCGTTCCGGTCAAGGCCAAGCTCAATCGGTACAACGAGGTGGCCGAGTTGATGGCCACCGACTACACCGACGAGCTGATGGAGGAGATGGGCCAACTCCAGGAGGAGCTGGACGCGGCCGACGCCTGGGATCTCGACTCCAAACTCGAGCAGGCGATGGACGCCCTGCGCTGCCCACCTGCCGACGAACCGGTGACGCACCTGTCGGGTGGTGAGAAGCGCCGCGTCGCATTGTGCAAGCTCCTGCTGTCCGAGCCCGACCTACTCCTGCTCGACGAGCCCACCAACCACCTGGACGCCGAAAGCGTGCTGTGGCTGGAGCGGCATCTGGCCGCCTATGCGGGTGCGATCCTCGCCGTCACTCACGACAGGTACTTCCTCGACAACGTCGCCGAGTGGATCCTCGAACTCGACCGGGGCCGCGCCTACCCGTACGAGGGCAACTACTCCACCTATCTGGAGAAGAAGGCCGAGCGGCTCACCCTGCAGGGCCGCAAGGACCAGAAGCTGCAAAAGCGGCTGACGGAGGAGCTGGCTTGGGTCCGCTCCGGCGCCAAGGCCCGGCAGGCCAAGAACAAGGCTCGCCTCGGGCGGTACGAGGAGATGGTGGCCGAGGCGGAGAAGACCCGCAAGCTCGACTTCGAGGAGATCCAGATTCCGATCGGCCCGCGACTGGGCAACCAGGTCGTGGACGTCGCCAACCTCGACAAGGGCTTCGACGGCCGCATCCTGATCAAGGATCTGTCGTTCACGCTGCCACGCAACGGCATCGTCGGCGTCATCGGCCCCAACGGTGTCGGAAAGACCACGTTGTTCAAGACGATCGTCGGCCTCGAGGAGCCCGACAGCGGCATCGTCAAGGTCGGCGAGACCGTGAAATTGAGCTACGTCGATCAGAACCGCGGTGGCATCGACCCGAAGAAGAACGTCTGGGAGGTGGTCTCCGACGGGCTCGACTACATCGAGGTCGGCCAGAACGAGGTGCCGTCGCGCGCGTACGTCTCGGCGTTCGGTTTCAAGGGCCCGGATCAGCAGAAGCCGGCCGGGGTGTTGTCCGGCGGCGAGCGCAACCGGCTGAACCTCGCGCTCACCCTCAAGGAGGGCGGCAACCTGATCCTGCTCGACGAGCCCACCAACGACCTCGACGTGGAAACGCTGAGCTCACTCGAGAACGCCCTGCAGCTGTTCCCGGGCTGTGCGGTGGTCATCTCGCACGACCGGTGGTTCCTCGATCGCACCTGCACTCACATCCTGGCGTGGGAGGGCGACGACGACAACGACGCCAAGTGGTTCTGGTTCGAAGGCAACTTCGGCGGCTACGAGGAGAACAAGCTGGAACGGCTCGGCGCGGATGCGGCCCGTCCGCATCGCGTCACGCACCGCCGGTTGACCCGCGACTGATCCGGCGAGGTGGCGGCGCGGGGTCCAGGGGGACAACTAGTGTCACATCCGCGTGCCAGCGTCGGCACGCGCGCGTGAGGCAGGAGGATCGGTATGACGACGGTGAGTCCTGGAGTCCCAGGCCAGCAGCGCGGCGACGGTCAAGCTGAGACCACCGTCGTCGACACCGGGCAGACGAGCGAGCTGGCGAAGGCGTACCTCGCGACGCAACAGGGTCCGCACGATGACGCGGCTGCCGCTGATTCGTCGGCGACGACGCCTGCGGACATCGCCGAGGGTTTGGTGTCACCTGCCCTGCTCGCCGCTCATGCGCGGGTCGCCGCGCAGCGGTCCACCGGTGATACCAAGGTCGCCGCCTACGCCGCCGACGATCCCAGTGGCGTCGGTCCGGCGATCCAGATCGTCACCGACCAGAGCCCCATGCTGATGGACACCGTCACGGTGCTCCTACACCGGCTCGGCGTCGCGTACTCCGTGATCATGAACCCGGTGTTTCGCGCCCGTCGGAACCCCGCCGGGGAGCTGCTGGACGTACACCCCGCGGCCGATCCCGGTGCGCCGACGGACGGCGTCGACGAGACGTGGATCCACGTTCAGCTTTCGCCTTCCGCGGACGCCAAGGCTGTCGCCGAGGCGGTGACGCTGCTACCCAACGTCCTCGGTGACGCGCGGCAGGTCGCGCTGGACTCGGCTGCGCTCAACGCCGCGCTGGTCGGCCTCGCAGGCACGCTGGACTCCGACCGGGCGGGGCACTTTCCGTCCTACGACC
This sequence comes from Mycobacterium sp., assembly GCF_050701675.1. GTDB lineage: Bacteria > Actinomycetota > Actinomycetes > Mycobacteriales > Mycobacteriaceae > Mycobacterium. Next base: position 2,839 of record NZ_JBOGDD010001248.1, read on the forward strand.
GTCGGGACGTCGCGGCATTGCTCCGCTGGCTCGCCGATGATCACTTCGTCCTGCTCGGCTACCAACGATGCTCGGTGAGCGACGGCCGGGCCACGGTCGACCCACCCAGCAGGCTGGGGGTGCTGCGGTTGCGCACCGACGTCCTGCCCCAGCTCACCGGTGAGGACGATCTGCTGGTGTTGGCACAGGCGACGTCGCCGAGCTACCTGCGGTACGGCGCGCACCCGCACATCGTCGTCGTCCGCGAAAGGCCGCCCGGTGGGGCCGCCATCGAGCACCGGTTCGTCGGGTTGTTCACCGTCGCCGCCTCGAATGCAAACGTGATGGAGATCCCGCTCATCTCGCGGCGCGTCACCGAGGCGCTCGCTCTGTCACATGGGGACAACAGCCATCCCGGGCAGCTGACCCTGGACATCATCCAGACGATTCCACGGTCCGAGCTCTTCTCGCTCACCGCGCGACAACTCCTGGACATGGCCAATGCCGTCGTGGACCTCGGGTCGCGACGGCGTACGTTGCTGTTCCTGCGCACCGATCAGCTCTCACACTTCGTGTCCTGCCTGGTGTACCTGCCGCGCGACCGGTACACCACCGCGGTCCGACTCGCGATGCAGGACCTCCTGGTTCGCGAACTGGGCGGCGAGAGCATCGAATACACGGCACGCGTGAGCGAGTCACCATGGGCGGTGGTGCACTTCACGGTGCGCCTGCCGGACGGCGTGTCGCCCGCCGACGTGGATACGTCACTGGAGACCGAGACCAGGATCCAGAATCTGCTGACGGAGGCCGCGCGCACCTGGGGAGACCGGCTGATGGGGTCCGTCCGGACCGGCGCGATCACCCCGGCCGCCGCCGAGCACTATTCGGTCGCCTTCCCAGAGGTCTACCGTCAGGCGTTCACGCCGCACGACGCAATCGGCGACATCGCGATCATCGAACAGTTGCAAGACAACTCGGTCAAGCTGGTGTTTGCCGACGGTGGGGAGGCGCAACCCGCCAAC
>NZ_JBOGDD010001249.1:0-5160 GCF_050701675.1 Mycobacterium sp.
GGGCTCGAGACCGTGCTCATCGAACGCACCACCACGGGCGGGCAGGCCGGCCGCAGTTCGCGGATCGAGAACTACCTGGGGTTCGAGAATGGCGTCTCGGGCGCCACCCTGACCAACTCCGCCCGCAGGCAGGCGGAACGGTTCGGCGCCGAGGTGATCACCACCCGTGACGTGGTGAAACTGCACGTCGGCGAGACCGCTCCGACCATCGAGTTCGAGGACGGCAGCAGCATTGGCGCGCGGTCGGTGATCCTCGCGACCGGCGTCGAATACCAGGAGCTGAAGGTCGTCGGGTGCTGGAGTGACCCAGAGGATCCCGACGGCTGCAACTACGTCGGCCGCGGCGTCTACTACGGCGCGTCGGTGTCCGACGCCGAGGAGTGCCGCGACGAGGACGTCTACATCGTCGGCGGCGCGAACTCGGCGGGTCAGGCGGCGATGTTCATGTCCAAGACCGCCAAGTCGGTGACGCTGTTGGTGCGCGGCCCCTCGCTGGAGGCGTCGATGTCGCACTACCTGATCGAGCAGATCGACAACAACGACAGGATTCACGTCAGGACCTGTACCGAGGTCATCGACACGATCGGCGAAGACGACCACCTCTCGGGGCTGGTGCTGCTGGACAGGCAGTCGGGCGAGCGGACGACGGTGACCTGCGGGAGGATGTGCTGCTACATCGGGGCGACCCCGCGAACGGACTGGCTCGACGGCGTGCTGGCCCTCGACGATCGTGGGTTCGTGCTCGCCGGGCCGGATCTCAAGGACGTCTGCGGCTGGAATCGGGAACGTCCGCCGCATCATCTGGAAACAAGTGTGCCCGGTGTGTTTGTTGCAGGGGATGTGCGATCAGAATCCGCGAAGCGGGTGGCGGCTGCCGTCGGCGAAGGGTCGATGGCCGTAATGCTGGTGCACCGCTACCTGGCCGAGGCCTAGAAAGAAGGACCCGTCATGGGTGAAACGTGTCTGCCCGATGAACTCCGCACGCTGTTCCTGTTCGAGAAGCTGACGGACCGGCAACTCGAATCGCTCTGCGTGCACGGCCACCTCGCCCGCTTCGAGCCAGGGCCGCTCTGTATCGAAGGTGAGGCCGCGACCTGCTTCTACGTCCTCATCGAGGGCGAATTGGCCATGTCGAAGCGCTCTGGCGGCGCCGACATCGAAACCAACCGGACGTCGCAGCGCGGGGTCTACTGCGGCGCATGGAGCGCCTACGTCGACGGCGTCCCCCAGGTCTACGAGTCCTCGGTTCGGGTGACGAAGCCCTCGAAGTTCTTCGTGCTCGACGCCGAGGCGTTCGGCAACTTCGTCAAGACCGAGCTCCCGATGGCGGTCCATCTGCTCGAGGGCCTCAAGGTCGGCGGGCTGCGGCAGCGGCAGATCATCGACCAGCGCGAGAAGCTTCTCGCCCTCGGCCAGTTGTCGGCGGGCCTGACCCATCAGCTCAACAACCCCGCCGCAGCCGCCGCCCGCGCGGTGTCCGATCTGCGGGAGAAGATCGCCGGGATGCGCCACAAGTTGGCGATGCTCGCCGACGGCAAGTTCAGCCCCGAGGGCCTACGCGTTCTGGTCACCATCCAGGAGGAGGTCGCCGAGCAGGTCGCCAAGTCGAAGGCCCTTGAGCTCACCGCGCTCGAGGCGTCCGACCGCGAGGACACGATCGGCGACTGGCTCGAGGACCACGGGATCGTGGCCGCCTGGGACTACGCGCCGACGTTCGTCGAAGCCGGCCTCGACACCGACTGGCTTGAGCGTATTTCGGCATCGGTCGACGAGGTCGACGCCACGGCCTCGCTGCAGGGTGCGATCGGCTGGCTGAGGTACACCATCGACACCGAGCTGATGATGAACCAGATCGCCGAGGCAAGTAGCCGGATCTCGGCGCTGCTGGCCGGCGCCAAGCAGTACTCGCAGATGGACCGCGCGCCGTATCAGAGCGCGAACGTCCACGAGCTCCTGCGCAGCACCATCATGATGTTCGGCGAGAAGCTCGGCAAGGACAAGTCGGTCAAACTGGTCAAGGAACTGGACAAGACGCTTCCCGAAATCCAGTGCTACCCAGGCGATCTCAACCAGGTATGGACCAACGTCATCGACAACGCGATCCAGGCGATGGACGGTCACGGAACGTTGACCCTCCGCACCTCGGCCGTCGGCGAGGATGCCATCAAGGTGGAGATCTGCGACGACGGTCCCGGCATCCCCAAGGACATCGCCGACCGGATCTTCACGCCGTTCTTCACCACCAAGGCCTTCGGTGAGGGCACCGGCCTTGGACTCGACCTGGCGTGGCGCATCGTCGCCCAGAAGCACCACGGCAACATCCGGGTCGAATCGACGCCCGGTGACACCCGGTTCATCATCATCCTGCCGCTGGTCGCCCCGAAGCCCGAGGAAGCGCCCGCCGACTTCGCGGAATAGTTCGAATCAGCCCGATTACGACGGAATAGCCACGACGACGCGACGGGTTGATCCGAACATGACGAAACCAAACCTCGGCAAGTTCGGCGTTTTCGGTCACCACGCCCTGTGGCAACAACTGACCCCCGAACAGCTTCACGAGATCGAGGCCCTTGGCTACGGCGCCATCTGGGCCGGCGGTTCACCGGCCGCCGAGCTCGACTGGGTGGATCCCATTCTCGGAGCGACGAACACGCTGCAGCTGGCGACCGGCATCGTCAACATCTGGACTGCCGAGGCGGGTCCCACCGCCGAGTCCTTCCACCGCATCGACAAGGCCTACCCGAACCGGTTCCTGCTCGGCATCGGCGTCGGCCACCCCGAAGCGCACACCGAGTACAAGAAGCCGTATGACGCGCTCACCGAATATCTGGACAAGCTCGACGAGTACGGCGTCCCGAAGGATCGCCGCGTGGTCGCCGCTCTCGGACCGCAGGTGCTCAAGCTGTCCGCCCGCCGCAGCGCCGGTGCGCACCCGTATCTGACGACGCCGGAGCACACCGCGCAGGCCCGCGAGCTGATCGGGCCCGACGCGCTGCTGGCTCCGGAGCACAAGGCGGTCCTGACCACCGACGCCGCGCAGGCCAGGGCCGTGGGACGCAAGGCCCTCGAGATCTACCTCAACCTGGCGAACTACACGAACAACTGGAAGCGGCTCGGGTTCACCGACTCCGACATCGCCAAGCCTGGCAGCGACGCGCTCGTCGACGCCTTCGTCGCCCATGGCACCGTCGACGCCGTCGCCACCCGGCTCAAGGAGCATCTCGCCGCGGGCGCCGACCACGTTCCGGTTCAGGTGTTGACGAGTAGTGACAAGCTGGTACCCGCGCTAGCCGAGCTGGCCGGGCCACTCGGCCTGCAGTGAGCCGAACTCCACTCGAAGGGAATTCCGTGCATGACTGACGCAGTCGACCTCAAGCCGAATCTAGGGCGCTTCGGCGTCTGGACCTTCGGGGCGGTGACACCCGAGCAGGCGAACGAGATCGAGAAACTGGGTTACGGCGCCGTATGGGTCGGCGGGTCCCCCGCCGGTGATCTGGCCTTCGCCGAGCCCATCCTCGAAGCGACGGACACCCTCCAAGTGGCCACCGGCATCGTCAACGTGTGGACGGCGCCGGCCGATCAGGTCGCCGAGTCCTATCACCGGATCGAGAAGGCTCATCCCGGCCGGTTCCTGCTCGGCATCGGCATCGGGCATCCCGAGCACACCGACGAGTACCGCAAACCGTACGACGTGCTCGTCGAGTACCTGGATGCGCTCGACGCCGCCAACGTTCCGACCAGCCGCCGCGTGCTCGCGGCGCTCGGCCCCAAGGTGCTCCAGCTCGCGGCCAAGCGCAGTGCGGGCGCGCACCCCTATCTGACGACGCCCGAACACACGGCACAGGCGCACGACCTGATCGGCCCCAGCGTCTACCTCGCCCCCGAACACAAGGTCGTGCTGACCAGGGATGCGGCGCAGGCGCGCGAGATCGGCCGCAAGACGGTCGAGTTCTATCTCGACCTGAGCAACTACCTGAACAGCTGGAAGCGGCTCGGCTTCACCGACGCAGACCTCGCCAAGCCGGGCAGCGACAAGCTCATCGACGCCGTGGTGGCCCACGGGACGCCCGAGGCCATCGCAGCTCGACTCAACGAGCACCTCGCCGCAGGAGCCGACCACGTCGCCATCCAGGTACTCGGTGGCGAGGACAAGTTGATTCCGACACTCGCGGAGTTGGCCGGTCCACTGGGGCTCGCGACCGCCACCTAGCCCGGCACCCGCTAGGGTTTGTCACCATGCATTTGCTGGTCACTGGCGGCGCCGGTTTCATCGGCGCCAACTTCGTACATTCCGCGGTGCGCGAGCATCCGGAGGTCGACGTGACGGTGCTCGACGCCCTGACCTACGCCGGTAGTCGCGAGTCGCTCGCACCGGTGGCAGACGAGGTCCGCCTGGTGCACGGCGACATCAGCGACCGCGAACTGGTTGACAAGCTCGTCGCCGAAGCCGACGCCGTCGTGCACTTCGCCGCCGAGACGCACGTGGACAACGCACTCGCGGACCCGGAACCGTTCCTGCGCACCAACGTGATCGGAACGTTCACCGTGCTGGAAGCGGTACGGCGGAACGCCGTCCGGCTGCACCACGTCTCGACCGACGAGGTCTACGGCGACCTGCCGCTCGAGGACCCGCAACGATTCACCGAGGCCACGGCATACAACCCGTCGAGCCCTTACTCGGCGACGAAGGCCGCCTCCGACCTGCTGGTGCGCTCCTGGGTCCGGTCCTACGGCGTACGCGCGACGATCTCCAACTGCTCCAACAACTACGGGCCGTACCAGCACATCGAGAAGTTCATCCCGCGCCAGATCACCAACGTGCTGACGGGCAGGCGCCCCAAGCTGTACGGCGCCGGAGCCAACGTCCGCGACTGGATCCACGTCGCCGACCACAACGACGCCGTATGGCGGATCCTGTCCGACGGCGAGCTGGGTCGGACGTACCTGATCGGGGCCGACGGCGAGCGCGACAACCTCTCGGTGATGCGGACGCTGCTGCGCCTGATGGGCCGAGAACCGGAGGACTTCGACCACGTGACGGACCGCGCGGGCCATGACCTCAGGTATGCGATCGACCCGGGAGCGCTGCGCGACGAGCTCGGGTGGACCCCACGGCACACCGACTTCGAGTCGGGTCTCGCCGAGACCATCGACTGGTAC
>NZ_JBOGDD010001250.1:0-6082 GCF_050701675.1 Mycobacterium sp.
CGATCATCACGCCGAGATTGGTCTCCAGCTTTCCGATCGCGCCGGACAGCGTCGGCTGGCTGACGTGGCAAAGTCGTGCCGCGCGACCGAAGTGACGCTCACGGGCCAACGCGACGAGGTATTCGAGTTGACGGATCAGTACCTCGCCGCTCACGTGCCGCTCCCTTGAAGACTCGGCGGGAACCGGGCAAACCGCCCGCTCGCCATCATCGACGATACCTATCAAGAGATCGAATCTTCCGTCATTGCGAACCCTTGCCCGCCATGAGTGATGTCGGACACGATTCATGTTGCGCGCCAATCGGATCGCGTCGGGCCGGATGGATCGACCCGGCCCCATGAGCAAAGGAACGATAGTGGCCAAAGTAGTAGTCGTCCTGTACGACGACCCGATCGACGGTTACCCCACGTCGTACGCGCGCGACGGCTTGCCGGAGCTCTCCGGCTATCCGGGAGGTCAGACCCTGCCCTCTCCTTCCGCGATCGACTTCACTCCCGGAACGTTGCTGGGCAGCGTGTCCGGCGAACTCGGCCTCCGCAGCTACCTGGAGGGCCTCGGTCACGAACTCATCGTGACCTCGAGCAAGGACGGCGCGGACTCCGATCTCGACCGCCACCTGGCCGACGCCGAGGTCGTCATCTCGCAGCCGTTCTTTCCGGCCTACCTGACCAAGGAACGCATCGAGAAGGCGCCCAATCTGAAACTGGCCCTCACCGCCGGGATCGGCTCTGACCACGTCGATCTCGACGCTGCGATCGAACATGGCGTCACCGTCGCAGAAGTGACCTACAGCAACAGCATCAGCGTCGCCGAGCACGTCGTGATGATGATCCTCGGGCTGGTCCGCAATTACCTGCCGTCCTACGATTGGGTCCGCAAGGGCGGGTGGAACATCGCCGACTGCGTCACCCGGTCCTACGACCTCGAGGGCATGGACGTTGGCACGGTGGCCGCCGGCCGCATCGGCACGGCGGTCCTGCGCCGTCTCGCACCGTTCGACGTGCGGCTGCACTACACCGACCGTCACCGCCTGCCCGCGGAGGTGGAGAAGGAACTGAACCTGACCTACCACCCGACGGTCCAAGACCTCGCGCCCGCGTGCGACGTCATCACGATCAACGCGCCGCTGCACCCGGAGACCCAGGGGCTGTTCAACGACGACCTGCTCTCGACGCTGCGCCGCGGAACCTATCTGATCAATACCGCCAGGGCGCTGATCACCGATCGCGACGCCATCGTCCGAGCGCTGGAGAGCGGCCAACTGGCCGGCTACGCGGGGGACGTCTGGTACCCGCAGCCCGCCCCGGCCGACCACCCGTGGCGCACCATGCCCCACCACGGCATGACGCCACACATCTCAGGAACGTCGCTGTCGGCGCAGACCCGCTACGCCGCTGGGACCCGCGAAATACTGGAGTCCTACTTCAACGGCACACCGATCCGCGACGAGTACCTGATCGTCGGCTCCGGCCAGCTCGCCGGGGCGGGGGCGCACTCGTACAGCACTCGCTCGTAGGAGGCTGCATTCGAACGAGCTGACCGCAACTCGCCTCCCGGCGGGTTGCGGTCAGCCGGTTGCTAAATGGCCATCCGTTGGTCGTCCGTTCCATGCCAGGCATCGACGGCATTCTGCAGGGGCAAGCCGAGCGCATTGCAGAGCCCGATCACCGTGCCGAAGCTCGGGCTTGGGATTCTTCCGACTTCGATCTTGCGCAGTGTCTCCGGTGAGATGCCTGCGTGACGCGCGATCATCTCGGGGTCGCGACCGGCTCGGGCCGTCCTCATCAGCGCGCCGAGGCGTTGCCCGGCTTCCACCTGCTCTGGACTCAGGGGTACACGCACCATGCCGGTCAGCATAGCCGGTATTCAAATACCGATACTGGTACCGTCGTAGCGGTATAAGAATACCGATGCTGCACGGAGGCCGAACATGATCGAACTCAAGACTGCCGATGAGATCGACAGGATGGCGGTGACTGGTGAATTCGTCGCGGATACGCTGGCGACGCTGTCGGCCGAGGCGCAGCCAGGGGTGAACCTCGTGCAACTCGAGCACCATGCCCGCGCGCTGGTGGCCGACCGCGGTGCGGACTCGTGTTACTGGGATTACGCGCCGTCATTCGGTCGCGGTCCCTTCCGGAACGTCATCTGTCTGTCGGTCAACGATGCTGTGCTGCACGGCATGCCACGCGACTACGTGCTACGCGACGGCGACGTGTTGAGTCTGGACTTCGCGGTGTCGATCGACGGTTGGGTAGCCGATTCTGCGGTCACGGTCATCGTCGGCGACAGCGCCGACGCCGCTGACGCGGCCCTGATCGAGTCCACGCGAAGAGCGCTTGACGCAGGTATCGCCGCGGCGGTCCCCGGCGGTCGTCTCGGCGACGTCTCCGCCGCGATCGGCGAAGTCGCCGCCGAAGCCGGATATCGCGTCAACGTCGAATTCGGCGGTCACGGCTTGGGTCGCACCATGCACGAGGATCCCCACATCCCCAATCGTGGCCGGCATGGGCGTGGCTTGCTGCTGCGGACGGGCATGACCTTCGCGCTCGAGCCGTGGTGGGCAAGGGGAAGTGATCGTCTGGTCATCGATGCCGACGGCTGGACCCTGCGCTCGGCAGACGGGTCGAACGCCGCGCACTCCGAGCACACCATCGCCATCACCGAATCCGGCCCGCGCATACTCACTCTCGCGCGATGCGCGCACGAGGCGAGGTGACGTGACGGGCCGTACGGTGACCCCCATTGCGCGAATGTGAATTTCACGACGAAATCGCGCTCGGAACGTCGTGAAATTCACTCTCGGCGCTGAGCGGCGGAGGAATATGACGTCTTCGTGTCGCGGCCCCGCGGGCGCGGCATTCTTCGGTCACTTCTGTGATCGGTTGGGCCGCAAGGCGACCCTGACCGCCGACCACTCCCGCCACAGAGGCTTCCACCACAACGCCGGACAGGCGCATCCTAAGGGCCGTAGCGTTGGCCTCTGAGCCGAGACAACAGCGATGGGACGAATCGTGGCCGATCAGGTCGAAGGCGAACCGACCGCAGGTTTCCCGAGCGATGACGCGGCCCGCGCCGCCCGTGACGATGCAGATTTCCAACGGGCCGTGGTCGCATACCGGTTCTGGTATCCGACGGTGTCGGCAGAAGGCATCTTCAACGGCAATCGTGAGATCGGCATCGCCGACAACGAAGCCATTGGGATCGCGTTCTGCGGCCCGCGCCAGGTCGGTTTCACGCTGAACTCGGACACGCCGTACGGGTCAGCAGCACTCGACCTCTCCGCCGGCCCGATCGTGATCGAACTGCCGGCCGGCCCCTACATCGGGCTCGTCAACGATCACCATCAGCGATGGATCACCGACATGGGCATCCCCGGGCCCGACGCAGGCGCCGGCGGGAAGTACGTGATCACCCCGCCAGGTTTCGCGGGCACGATCCCAGCGGATTGTCACGCGGCGGCTTCCGCAACCCTCAAGGTTCTGCTTGCGGTCCGAGCCATGCCGGTCGGAGGCGACGTCGAGGCAGCCCTGCAATCGCTGCGGTCCATCACAATTCACCCGTTGAACAGCGGCACACCACTGGATGTCGTGGACATCACCGACGACCGGATCGACAGCACGTGCCTGCGATGGGAAGACGGCATCGAGTTCTGGCGGATACTGCACGAGGTGTTGGATTACGAACCCGTGATTGACGAATTCCGGCCCATGCACGGCCTGCTGGCAGCGCTGGGTCTGGGCAAGTGCCAACCCTTCAACCCCGATCGACGGATGACCCGCATCCTGGAGCAGGCCGCACAGCAAGGGCGCGCTCAGCTGCTGGTGTCGGCGTTCGCGTCGACCCGCGCGGACCGACTGGCTTGGAACGACAGACACTGGGAATGGCTCGGCTTGGTTCCTGCCGACGCGGGCTTCGAAACCCCTGCCGGTATCGACCTGGAGGCTCGCGACCGGTGGTTCGCTCAAGCGATCGTCACCTCGCCGGCGATGTTCCGCCGCCAGGTCGGAGGCGGCTCGCTGTACTGGCTGGCCGCCCGCGACGCCGCCGGCGAGTTCCTCGACGGTTCTAAGTGCTACACCTTGACGCTGCCGTTGCCGGTTCCAGCCACGCTGTTTTGGTCGGTGACCATCTATGACGCCCAGACCCGCTCCCAGGTGCAAGCCGACCAGGACAAGGCTGCGCTGCGCTCGCTGTTCGAACTGTCATCGACTACTGCCGAAACCGGCTCGACAACACTATATTTCGGACCTCATGAACACGACAATGGCACCGACCGCTGGCTGCAGACGGTGCCGGGTCGCGGATGGTTCGCCTACATCCGCATCTACGGACCCGAGCAAGACGCCTTCGATGGCCAATGGCGTCCGGGCGACCTCACCGCAGACCCCTATCAGTGAAAGTGACCCGGATGGACCTCTCTGACCTCTCCACCCCCTCTTCGGTCGAAACATTGCTGGGGACATTGGAATTCGTCAATGGCACCCCCACCGAGGCGAGCGCCGACGTCGCGTACGCGGCGTTGGACCGCCTGCACGCCGTCGACGCCTTCATCGCCGGCCTACCCGCGGTCTCGCAGTGGGCGATCCGCCAGGGCTACGCCGATGCCGGCATCCACGACCACGACGTTCTGCTCTTCTCCGGACTGATGGACAGCGCGTCGCTGTTCCTGACCGCCAACGCCGACACCGTGTACTTCTGGACATTCCTCGACCTCACCGACGGGCCTGTTGCCGTGCAGTTCCCACCTGAGGTCCTGGGCGTCGCCGACGACATGTGGTGGCGCTGGATCACCGACTTCGGGATCCCCGGCCCCGACCGAGGGCACGGCGGAACCTACGTCTTCGTCGGCCCCGGCTACAGCGGCCCGCTACCCGAAGGCGGGGTGTTCGTCGCGCACTCCCGAACCACCAGGGTGTCTTTGCTTGGCCGCGCCTTCCTCGATGGCGATGACCCGGCACCCGCCGTGAGGCGCATCCATGACCAACTCCGGATCGGGCGCTACGCCCCAGGCGCATTCGGTACGTCCGTCGCGTCGTTCCTCGACGGCACTGCGCCGATGAGCCAGGTGGTACGCCTGGCGACACCCCGGTTCGTCGAGGGCACCGGTCTGGCGGTGAACACCATCTATCCATCCACGTCCACGTTCTACGAATTGCTCGACGCGGCGATCCAGGCCGAACCGGCCTCCGCGATGGATCCCGAACTCGCCGGCCCCATAGCGGCCATCGGCATCGTCAAGGACCAGCCATTCGCCCCCGGCGCAGAGATGCGCGCCATCCTCGACGAATCCGCTGCGACCGCAAACGCACTGGTCCGCACGATCTCGATGCGTCCCCGAAAGGGCGAAGGATTTCAGTTCTACCCCGGTACCGACTCCCAATGGACCTCACCGCTATTCGCCGGTGGATACGCCTTCCAAACACCGCCGCCGCGCATCACCACCAGCGGCGTGGAACCCCTTCCCGATCACGGCGCCAAACTACTCAACGCGCGGGCCTCGTTCTTCTACCTCGCCACCGGGGTCACCCCGGCGATGTGCATGAACCTGCCCGGAATCGGATCGCAGTACATCGGCGCCACCACCGACGAGCACGGCGACGTCCTAGACGGCGCCAACACCTACACCCTCACGCTGCCGAAAGACATTCCAGCCGAGAAGTTCTGGTCGATCACCCTCTACGATTCCCAAACCCGATCCATGCTGGTCACCGACCAACGCTTCCCCCGGGCGGGCTCTCAGGCATTCCCCACGCCCGCCGCAACACCCAACCCCGACAGGTCCACCGAACTCTGGTTCGCACCGCGGCGACCCGAGGACGTCGCCGACGGCAACTGGATCCAAACTGCCTCCGGACACAGCTGGTTCGCGCTCCTCCGGTTCTACAGCCCAACCCCTGCATTCTTCGACCGCAGCTGGCAACCCACCAACATCAAACCCGCGTCACGGCAATCCTGAACCCACGCATCCAACCCCGACCGTCGACCCGACAAGCGGAGCTCCTCGCCGCGGTCACCGGGTGGCCTTCTTGGCCTCTCGTTCTGCCGCGTGGTCCTCGATCGCCTTGCCGATCGCATGCG
>NZ_JBOGDD010001251.1:0-9980 GCF_050701675.1 Mycobacterium sp.
CTGCAGGGTAAGGCCGAACTCTGTCAGCGAGTACTCCACCTTTGGCGGGACCTCGGCGTAGACCTTGCGGTCGATCACGCCCGCGGCCTCGAGTTCGCGCAACTGCAGGGTCAGCATTCGCTGAGTGATGGCAGGGAACTGTCGGCGGAGCTCGCCGAAGCGCTTGGTCCCGCTGAGCAGGAAGTGCAGGATCACGCCCTTCCACTTTCCGCCGATCACGCTCTGGGTGACTTCGACGGGGCAGCCGAACTCGTCACATATGGGTGGGCGAGGCATACGCCACCTCCTTGGTATCGAAATTGATACTACAGCACAAGATTGTGCGTACTTGCGGAGTCCGCAACCTAGCGCAACTCTTGATGTATGGCACTCCCCCGCCCTGGTCAGAAAAGACTTCACGGATTCATGCGATGTCCGCCGCACCAGCCAGCTTTAGCCTCTTGGGACAACGGATTTCGAGGATCCGCCTCGCACCACTTCCGCCCAAGGGCGAACGAACCCCTCATGGGGTGCTCACAACCGACGACAGAAAGGCAAGAACATGAATACGCCTCACCAAGAACGTGATTCGTCGCGACCGGTTATTTTGGTGACCGGTGCCACCGGGCAGGTCGGCAACCACCTCGTCGACGCATTCGACCGCGAGCCGGGCGACGTCACAGTTCGGCTCGCCTCACGCAAGCAAGAACAGGTCGACAAGTGGCAGGCCGAGGGCCGGGAGGCGGTTCTGCTGGATCTCAACGACCCCAGCACCTTCCCGCTGGCCCTGGCCGGAGTGAACCGACTGTTCGTGCTGACCGGCTACTCGGTGGCCATGCTCGCTCAATGCAAGACACTGGTCGACGCCGCGGTAAAGGCGGGAGTCGAGCACGTGGTGCACCAGGGAGCGTTCACCAACTGGGACGTCACCGACCCCCACTTCGCCTGGCACGTGATGGTGGAGCGCTACATCGAAGGAAGCGGGATCGCCTGGACTCACCTGCATCCCAACGTCTTCATGGAGCTGCTGTCGAACATGACACCCATCAGCAACGGAACGTTCCGCATCTTCTGGGGCGATCGCCGCGTCGGCTGGATCGCCGCCCGCGACATCGCCGACGTGGCGGCCGCCGTGCTCCGTGATGGCCCCACCAAGCACGCCGGGAAGCACTACTGGCTGTCCACCGAGGTCGCCAGCGGTCCAGAGGTGGCCGACATCCTGACCGACGCACTCGGGCAGAAGATCCACTGCGAGGTTCTGGGACCCGAGGAGTTCAAGGAAACCTTCACCACCGGAGGTGTCGACGTCGAATCGTGGTACGCCGACGCCGCGGTGGAGTTCACCCGCCAGGTCATCGACGGCCGCATGGGCTACATCGGGACCGTCCGCGACGACGTGCCCTTCCTCACCGGACGACCCTCGACGACGTTGCGCGAATGGGCAATTGAGAACCGGGAACGACTCGTCGACGTCGCCGAGACCCAAGCGGGCTGAACACCCGACGGCAAAACGACGTCCCGACGGCGGAGCGTCAGCCCCCGCCCGGCCGGCGTGCAATCCAGAGCAACGGAAAGGCCCTCATGAGTACTAACCAGAACGTCGCCGTCGTCGTCGGCGCCAACGGAGTCGTCGGACGGCAAGTCGTCAAACAGCTCCGATCCCTGAGCAACTGGGACATCGTCGGTCTCTCCCGACGCGGTGGCGAAGAGTCGGAGCGCGTTCGCTACCTCGCGGTCGACCTTCTCGACTCCGAGGACACCCGCGAAAAGCTAAGTGGCCTAACCGAGGTCACTCACGTCTTCTATGCGGCCTTCCAAGATCGGCCCAGCTGGGCCGAGCTGGTACCTCCCAATCTCGCGATGCTGGTCAACGTCGTCGACGCGATCGAACCGGTCGCACCCGGGCTGCGGCACATCAGCCTCATGCAGGGCTACAAGGTCTACGGCGCGCATCTCGGCCCATTCAAGACCCCAGCCCGGGAAACCGACGGCGGACACATGCCCCCAGAGTTCAACGTCGATCAGCAGAACTTTCTCGAGCGCAGACAGCACGGCAAGGAGTGGACGTGGTCGGCCCTGCGGCCCTCCCATGTCGGAGGAGTCGCGCTCAACAATCCGATGAACCTCGCGCTGGCCATCGCGGTGTACGCCTCCATCTCAAGGGAACTGGGGCTTCCGCTGCGCTTCCCAGGCAAGCCCGGCGCCTACACCTCACTGTTGGAGATGACCGACGCCGATCTGCTAGCCAAGGCAACGGTGTGGGCGGCGACCGACGAACACGCTGCGGGACAGGCCTTCAACGTCGCCAACGGTGATCTGTTCCGGTGGAATGAGATGTGGCCCAAGATCGCCCGCTTCTTCGACATGGAAGAAGCCTCGCCGCTACCGATGTCGCTGAAGGTGGTGATGGCCGACAAGGAGGAGCTCTGGAATGAGATGTCCGCAAAGTACGGACTCAAGCATTCCTACGAAGAGGTGTCCTGTTGGGACTTCGGCGACTTCATCTTCGGTATCGACTACGACATGTTCGGCGACACGTCGAAGCTTCGCCGTGCCGGTTTTCACGAATACGCCGAAACCGAGCAGATGTTCCTCGACATCTTCACCGAGCTTCGCGAACTGAAGGTCATTCCGTGAACAAGACATCTCTCGAAGGCAAGGTCGCCATCGTGACCGGTGCCGGCAGCGGTATCGGTAGAGCCTCGGCGACGTTGTTGGCCGAACGTGGCGCACGGGTGGTCGTCGCCGATCTGGACCAGGCCGGTGGGAAGGAAACAGTCGGTGCCATCGGCGGTTCCGCGATCTTCGTCCCCGTCGACGTCGCCGACGAGGACTCCGTCAACGAACTGATCCGCCAGACCCTGTCGACCTACGGGCGACTCGACATCGCCCACAACAACGCCGGAATCAACCTTGGTGGCAATGAGGTGGCCGATTCCACCAAGACCGACTGGGACCGGGTCATCGCGGTCAACCTCACCGGCACGTTCCTGGCCGTGCGGGCGGAGATTCCCGCTATGCTCGCGACCGGCGGCGGCTCGATCATCAACATGTCCTCGGTGGCCGGAGCGACGGCTCAGATCGGCCAGGTCGCCTACATCACCTCCAAGCACGGAGTCATCGGCATTACCAAGGCTGCGGCGGTGGAGTACTCCGGTCGCGGGATCCGCGTGAACGCCCTAATGCCCGGGACCACGAACACCACCATGGTTCAGGACATCATCCGCGCCAATCCCGGCTGGGTGGAAGAACTCACCGAGAGACAACCGATTCAGCGGCTCAGTGAGCCCGCCGAGGTCGCCGAGGCCGTCGCCTGGCTCGCCTCGGACGCCGCGTCCTTCATCACCGGCGCGACGGTCGCCGTCGACGGGGGCTTCCTCGCGCAATGAACGAGGCCGACCGTCGAACCCCCAATCAAGGAGATCCCAATCATGACCAGCAAGACTGACGTCGAGTTCGCCGCCGCTGACGGAACCGTGCTCTCCGCCTGGCTCTTTCAACCGGACGACGTCGAGGGACTACTGCCTGCCATCACCATGGCGCACGGTTTCGGCGCCACCAAGTGGCACGGTCTGGAACAAGCCGGCGAAGCCTTCGCCGCCGGGGGTTTCGTCGTCCTCGTACACGATCACCGCAACTTCGGCACCAGCGGAGGCTTCCCGCGCGGCGACATCGACCCGTGGGCCCAGATCGCGGATTGGCGCAGGGCGATCAGCTACCTCGAAAGTCTGGACAACGTCGATCCGCAGCGAATTGGACTGTGGGGCACTAGTTACGCCGGTGGGCATGCGCTCGTCCTTGCCGCAACCGACCGGCGGGTCAGTGCCGTCGTGAGTCAAGCCCCTACCATTGACGGCTGGGAATCCGGCAGCAGACGCGTCGCACCCCAGGACGTGGCCGCCCTGGAGGAGGCATTCAACGACGACGAGCGCGCCCAATTGCGCGGAGAGCCACCACGCACGCAGAGGTTCGTCTCGGCCGACCCCGCAGCACCGGCTTCCTACCACTCCAGCGATACCTACGACTTCTACCATCAGCCGATTCCCGCGGGTGTGTGGTCCAACGACATGACGTTGCAGTCCGTCCGTCGCTCCAGGATGTACGAGCCGGGGCGCTGGATCACCCGCATCTCACCGACCCCGTTGCTGCTCATCGAACCGACCCACGACACCACGGCGCCAACCGATTTGGCACTGCGCGCCTTTGAGCAAGCCCACGAACCGAAGGCACTGGTACTCATCGACGGCGGCCACTACTCGGTGTACCTCGAACAGTTTCCGAAGGCATCCGACGCCGCGGTGAGCTTCTTCCGCGAGCACCTCGGATCATCGAACCTGCTCGTACGAAGTGAAGGCGGGCGGTGACGAAGATGCCAACTCCTGCCTACTTCACCCGATTCCAGAACTTCGCCGTCGATCGCACGGACGACGGCGTGATCACCGTCCGGTTGCACACCGACGGTGGTCCACTGGTGTTCACCGGTCAGACCCACACCGACTTCCCCGTCCTGCTCGAAGAGATCGCGGACGATGCCGACAACAAGGTCATGGTCCTCACCGGCACGGGCGACGCCTTCATGACGGGGGTCGACGGCGACAGCCTCGGCGAAGTCTTCAAACCCCAACACTGGGAGCGTCGGATTCGCACCGAAGCCATCAAGACACTTCAGCGCCTGGTCGATCTCCCGATCCCCGTAGTGGCCGTCGCCAACGGACGGGCCGACGTGCACACCGAGTATCTCCTCGCGGCCGACATCCACATCGCCGCCGACACCGCCACCTATGGTGATCCGACACATCCTGCATTCGGCCTCAGCGCAGGCGACGGGGTGAGCATCGTGTGGGAGGAAGTCGTCGGGACCGCCCGCGCCCGCTGGCTGCTGTGGACCGGTGAGATCATCGACGCCAGCACGGCGCAGAACTGGGGCGTGGTCAGCGAGGTCCTGCCTGCGGACAAAGCCCTCGCCCGCGGCCAGGACATCGCACGCGGCATCGCCGCACGCCCGGCCCTGTGGCGGTCCCTGCAGAAGCAGACGCTCAATCAACGGCTGCGACGGCGCATCACCGAGGACCTCCCGTTCAGCTTGGCCTTGGAAGGGCTCGCCGCAGCGGGCCTGCCCTATCAGCCTTAGCGGAACACTCCTACGCGGAAACGGAGCATCACCATGAAGCTGGGACTGGGACTTCCCCATTACGGTGCGGAGTCCACGCCCGAGCGGATCGCCGAGTTCGCCACGTACGCCGAAGATCTCGGGTACGACTCACTGTGGGCGCTGGAGCGCCTGCTACGACCGACGCGACCGAAGAACGCGCCCTGGGAGGGTTGGCGAATTCCCGAGTACTACGCCGACGTGTTCGCGCCACTGGAGACGCTGACCTTCGTCGCGGGCCACACCTCCCGCGTGCGTCTGGGAACCAGCGTCATCGACGCCCTGTTTCACGTACCCGCCATGCTCGCGCGCCAACTCGTCACCCTCGATCACTTCAGCGGGGGGCGTCTCGACGTCGGAATCGGCCAGGGCTGGTCGATCGACGAGTTTCACACCGCGAACATTCCGTGGCGGCGCCGCGGAGCGGGCTTCGAAGAGTTCCTCGAGGCACTGCGGGCGGTGTGGCAACCGGACCCGGTGAAATTCGACGGTCGGTTCTATCGGATCCCCGAATCACAGATCGGCCCGAAGCCGCTCCAAGTCGGCGGACCGCCCCTACTGGTCGGCGTGATGCAGGACGCGGTCGCCCCCGTCGAGAGGGCGGGGCGGCTCGGCCTCGGACTTCACCCCATGCCGCAGGAGTGGCGTCAGTTCGAGCAGCAGGTCATCGCATACCGCTGCGCACTTCCAGAAGCCGCAGGCCCTGGCCGGATCGTCGCCCGAGTGAACAATGCGGTCACGGAGGTTCCGATCCCCGAGTTGGGGCGACCACCGTTCGCAGGATCACCCGATCAGGTGGGTAGGGATCTCCTGCGCGCCGTCGATCTGGGCATCGACGAGGTCATGTGGGACCTGACGCAAGCACAGGTGCCCTACGACGTGCAGATGCGGCTGCTGGAGCCACTCGTCGCCCTCCGCCCGTGACTGGCCAAGCGATTTCGCGATTGGATTGCCCCCGTGTGGAACTCCGCGGCGCCTCGGCCGAACCCTCCGCGGCTGGGTGCCGCATCCCTTCCGATGGTACGATGAAATTCGTACTCATGTGACGTGGCCGACACCTT
Source organism: Mycobacterium sp. (assembly GCF_050701675.1). GTDB lineage: Bacteria > Actinomycetota > Actinomycetes > Mycobacteriales > Mycobacteriaceae > Mycobacterium. The sequence goes on from NZ_JBOGDD010001251.1 coordinate 6,190, forward strand.
CACAGCGTTGGCCCGAGGGAGGTTCCTCTTGTCCGACGAATCAGGGCACCCCGCCCCCGACGAGATGGAACTCGGCACGATCATGGCGGCCCTCGCCGACCCGCACCGGCGTCGGGTCGTGTTCGAATTGGTCACTGCACCCGTGGACACGGAACGCACGTGCGCGTCGTTCAACTTGCCGGTGTCGAAATCGTCCTGCACCTATCACTTCCGCCTACTACGAGAGTCAGGCCTGATCGAGCATCCCGACTACGGCAACCGCCGCGGCGTGAAGCTACGCAGGCAGGAACTCGACCAACGCTTCCCCGGCCTGCTCAACCTGCTCGCCGCCGAAGCCGAGCAGGCACTAGCCAAGCAGTGATCCCGTGACCGGCGATCGCGGCCCCAAACATGGTCTCGGGCAGGTTGTTTCAGCCGAATTCGTCGGCGTTCTCGGCCACCCATTCGCTGAATGATCGGGCGGGCGTGCCGATGACGTCCGCGACGGTATCGGTGACGGGCTCCGGCTCGAGTACCCGCGACGCCCAGTAGCCGAGGACGCCATCGACGACCGCTGCCGGCATACCCCCGCCGAGCATCTGTTCGCGCGCGACTTCGACGGTGATCTCTTCGAACGCCAATGGACGATTGATCGTTCGGCCCACGACGCTGATTGCCGCTTTCTGGGAGATCGCGCTCGGGCCCGTCAACAACAGCCTCCTGCCGGAGAGGGCGCGGTCCAGCAGTGCCCGCGCGATGACGGCGGCGATGTCGCCGTCATGGATGAGTGAGAGCCGAGCATCGGCAAATGGCCACCGCACCGTATCGCCGCTGCGAGTCTGCCCGGCCCAGTTGAGCAGTGCGTTCGAGGCGAAGCTGGTGGGCCGCACCATCGTCCAGTGCGCGAGCGAACCCTCGATCGACTGCTCGACAGCGTGATGGGTGGCGCTGATCGCGTTGGACGCCCGGTCGGCGGGGTCGCCGGCCCCCGCCGTCGAAAGGTACACGACGCGCTTGGCGTGGCGTGCGATCGCGGCGACGACCGGCTTCGCCTCCTCGGCGGAAAGTAGAGGCCAGAGCAGGAAGACGGTGTCGACGTCGACCAGTGCGCGCTGCATCGCCCGCTCATCGGTGAGATCACCCTCGGTGATCTCGGCTACCCCCGGCAGTCCGGCCGACGCGGCGTTGCGTGTCAAGGCGCGCACCTGCACGTGCGGCGTCAGCTCCGACACCACACGTCGCCCGATCTTGCCCGTCGCTCCGGTCACCAGGACCCGGCGTGGCTCGGCGTTCATGGATTGGTGTCCTTGACCGGTATTCATCTGCTCGACGTCGTAAACCCAACGGGTGCGGCGACTATTGGGCGGTGAAGCCACCGTCGACCGGAAGGGCCACGCCGGTCACGAACGATGCCGCATCTGAGGCGAGCCAGGCGACTGCCTCGGCGATGTCGTCCGGTTCTCCGAGGCGTTGGATGGGTATCGCGGCGGTGAGCTGCCCGAGGAATTCAGGGTCACCGTCGATCAGCTGTTGGGTCATCGGTGTGCGCGTCGGCCCGGGTAGCACGGCGTTGACCCTTATCCCCTGGCCCGAGTACTCGATGGCGGCCGCCTTCGTGAGACCGATGACGCCGTGCTTGGACGGCACGTAGCCGGGCTGCCCTGGCTGCGCGACCAAGCCGGCGACCGAGGACATGTTGACGATGGATCCACCTCCGGTCTTCAACATCGCAGGGATCTCGGCGCGCAGACCCAGAAACGTCCCCGTCAGGTTGATGGCGATGACCCGGTCCCAGGTCTTCTTGTCGGTGTCGGCGATGTTCTCTCCGGTCAGGTAGATCGCCGCGTTGTTGTGGGCGATGTCGAGGCGCCCGAATTCGGCGAGTGTCGAGCGGACCAGGTCCTGGAATGAGTCCTCGTCGGACACGTCGGTGGACACGAAGAGCGCCGAATCCCCGATGAGGCTTGCCGTTTCCTTGCCGCCCGCCTCGTCGAGGTCGCCGATCACGACACTGGCACCTCGCTTCGCCAACAACAGCGCACTGGCCCGGCCGATGCCACTGGCGGCGCCGGTGACGATGGCGACCTTGCCGGTGAGCGAAGTCCTGTCTGCGACTGCGTTATTCATGTTCGTCCTTTCGATTCCCGCCGGGTGCGGGTCGGTCAGCTGGCGCATGCGACGGGTTCCAGGCGCGCGGCAGTGACGCGGGCACGGTGCAGTACGGCGATGGCGACGCTCACCACGAGTACGAGGATGACGAGCGCACCGATGACCCAGTGGAAGGCGTCCGCGTACACCTGGGCGTGTCCGGAGTGGCCTGCGGCGGTGGCCCTGGCAACGGCCCGGTCTGAAATCGCGCGTCCGATCAGCCACGCGAGGACTGCGGAGTAGAGACCGACGAAGACGGCCTCGCTGCCGATGCGCATGAAGTTCAGTACTCCTGCGGCCGTTCCACTGCTGTGGGCGGGGACGCTGGCCAGCGCCTCACCGTCGACGAGCCCAAGGGGAAGCCCAAAACCGAATCCCACCAGAAGCATCGGAACCACCAGCCATGCCAGCGCAATCCCCGGCGTCAGCAGGAACATGCCAGCCACTCCCAGTGCGAGGCAGGCCAGCGCGGCGTAGATCAGCGTCATCGAAGAGATCTTCGGGAACGTCGCGATCAGCCGGGAGGCGATCATCGGGCCGACCAGAACGGGCACCGTGGCGAAGAGCATGAAGAGTCCAGAGGTGCCTGCGGACAGTCCGGCGACCCCACTCAGCGCGACGGGGAGATAGGTCAGCAGCGTCACGTATCCGAGAGCTCCCGCCACCGGGACGAGGCACAGGGCGAGGAAGTGGGGGTTGCGTAGCAGCGAGAAGTCCACGATCTTCCTGTCCGGATCCAGAACGTGCGCGACATGGGGAATCGCCACACTTCCTGCCAGGGCGATCAGAAGGACGAGCCCGTGGGCGCCGAAGACTCCACGCCAACTGAGCCAGGCAGTGAGCGCCCCGGACAGCGTCGGTCCCAGTGCCAGTCCCAAGCCGATGGTGGTCCCGAAGATGGCGAAGACTCGACCCCGCTTCGCGTCGGTGTAGGCGTTGGACAGGATCGCCGAGGCGCCGGTGAGCACGGCCGCGCTGCCGACGCCGGTGATGAATCGGCCCACGTCCAGCATCAGCAGGTTGGTCGCCGCCACACTGATGACAGACGACACCAACACGATGACTATGCCCAGCCGAAAGGTGTTGCGGTAGCCGAGGCGGTCGGAGGCCACCCCCCACACCAGCCCGAAGACTGCGAACGCGACGTTGAAGGCGTTCACCACCCATTGAAGGCCGGTGGGGTCATCCCCGAGGTCCGTGGCGATGCGGGGTAACGCGATCGCCGACCCAGAGATGCTCATCGGAATGATGAACACGGCCAACAGGACCACGGGGAGCATCAGCGCCGGTTGAGGTCCCGGTTGGTAACGGGTCCCGATCGCCGTGGCGGTTCGTGCGACGTCGTCTGGCATTGCGGTGCTCCTAAGGTACGAACAAACTTGTACCTTGTCAGTAGAGCATTCCGATAGGTACGACGCAAATCGTACCTTTGGCGAGGCCCTCACCCGTCGCCTTGCCGTTGCGATGGTTTCATCCGAACAGGGCAGTAGCCCCGCTCCAGAGCGCGCCAGGATTCAGACGCTTCGGGTGCAGCGCCATCATGGCGTTGAAGAACCCGATGGCAGAAGAGGTCTCGGCGATGAGCCGCTGGGCGTCGAGAAGGTAGTCGCGGGTCAGGTTGATGTTCTCGGGACTGTCATCACGAGTCCGGTCCTTGTGACCGG
>NZ_JBOGDD010001252.1:0-3718 GCF_050701675.1 Mycobacterium sp.
GTGCCCAGGTGCTTGACGAGCGCCTTCACCGTGGCCTGGTCACTCGCGAGATTGGCCGCGAACACCGTGATCGGCGCCAGCACGCGCTCCTTCCACAAGGCGACACACGTGGTGCGCCGCTCTTTCCACCGCCGCGGCAGATGGGTTTGCGGCAGGCGCACCCCTGGGACATGGGCCAGGACGACTTCGCGTTCGAGTTTCATAGCTCCATAGTGTAAACTGTGCGTCAACGATATGTCAACCTATCCATACGCCACAGAGCGAGGGCCATTGCCATCCCTTCAGCGATCGTCGTCCATCCGTAGACGACCGCGGCAGTCTTGGCACCCGCCACCCGCGCCAGGTGGCCGGCAATGCCGCCGGGATCGAAGCGCCCCAACTCGACGTCTCGCTCTCCTACCATGTCGTGCACGACGACGTGCTCGAAGGGGATGCGCTGCATGTGCACGACGGCGATCTGGCCGTATCGCTTCGCCAGCCGCACCGCCCGTTGCGCGTCCACCTCATGCGCAACGACCACGCGCGAGATCGAGATGCCCAACGGCTCGAAGCGCCAGACCGTCGGGAAGACGGCCGCGGCAAGTTGTGCCGATCGCAGTGCGTGCACCAGGCACTCACCCTGCCGACCGGACGGCGGCAGGTCAGGCGGCGCTACCAGCATCGCCCAGGTGCGGCTGCCGACACGCTCAGCCAACTCGTCGACGCGCCAAAGGCTGAACTCGTGCAGCCTCGCCCACGCTTCCGCTGGACCGCGTCCGTCATCGAACTCGCGCCGCGCACGGACGAATGCGTCGATCGACCACGGTGGCCGGGACAGTGTTGTCACTGACCGCCCGTGATGGCGCGGCTCACATCCTCGATGATCGGGAAGGTGATGCCGCGGATGACGTTGAAGAGGATCCGGAACACCCCCAACGCGATCACGAGCCCGATGCCGGCGACGATGGCGCCGTGCGCAAAGGCGAACAACACGGCGACGACGATGGCCGCCAGCTGACCGAATCGGTACGCCGGCCACAGCACCGGGTCGTTGCTCGGCGCCAGCACGGGCGTCACCTGTCGTACTCCACCGCACCCGCGTCGATGCCCAGGGCGAAGGCGCGATGGTACTGCACGGCACCGGCGATACGCCGCTCGCGCGCCCACTGCTGGCCGGCACGGTATCCGGCGACGAACCCGTCGGCCCGAGGTCCTGGCCCGAGCGGTGACGGCCACGTGCACCAGGACGGGTCCTCGCAGATCACCGGGCCGTCGACGACCATCGGCGGCGGTATCACCACCACGCCGCCATAGGCACCCCACGAACCGCCAGGTCGCGGTCCTGGGTACGATGGGTAGCCCGGCACCGGCACGCCTGACTGGCGGGCTCCGGTACCGAGTCGAGCAGCGCGAGGAAGGCGGTGAGGCCCATGCCGGCGTAGCCCAGGTTCTCGGCGGTGCGGTTGCGGTAGGTGTAGAAATCGTTGCGGTTGACGGTTTTCGTGCGTTGCTGGGCCACGACGGTACCGGCGTTCAAGGCGGCTGCCACGACGAGTACGACGACGAGCTTCATATGCTCCCTTCCGCTCAGTGGCTGACGGTCGGCGCGTCGCCGGTGACCGGTGGGCGACCTGCGTCGATGTCTCGTCTGTGGCTCCAGATCGAGAGGCAGCTCGGGCAGGTGCACCGTGCGGCGTTGCCGGTGATAAACCCGTACAGGCAGCCGCACAGCGACGTCAGGTCGCGGTCGAGCAGGTGAAGCACGCCGGGAATGACCGTCGCCATGCGCGTCACCAGTATCCATCGTCGACGAAGCTGACGTACCGCCCGCGTCCGATGACCAGGTGGTCGAGGACGCGAATGCCGAACAGTTCCCCGACCTCGCGCAGTCGGCGCGTGATCTCCAGATCCTCGGCGCTGGGTGTCGGGTCACCGCTCGGGTGGTTGTGGACGAGGATGATCGCCGCCGCATTGGCGAGCACCACGGCCTTGAACACTTCGCGCGGGTGCACGATGGACGCCGTCAATGACCCTTGCGAGACCTGCTCGATGCCGATGATGGCGTGCTTGTTGTCGAGCAACACCGTCCAGAAATACTCGCGGTCCGCGGTGTCGCATGTGTCGCGGAAGGCGTTGTACACATCGACCGAACCGCGCAGTCGCCGGTGCGCGAACGGTGCCGACCCTTCGCACACCAGCGAGACGATCTGGATACGGAAGCTCGGGATGCCGCGCGACGACCGCCTGCGTGCCGGTGAGCGCACAAGGCCGAGTTCAAGCTGCACTTCTGGCTGATCCACGTCTGCTCACTCCTCTCTGTCATGCTCGGCGCTCCACTCGCTGACGGCGCGGCGATACCATTCGCGCAGCGGCGGGTAGGTCTCCGAGGTGACGGTGACGACCATCGAGTCGTCGACCAGATAGCCGCAGCGCCAGTCGCCGTCGCCGACGTCGTAGGGCGCCTGAGCCACCAGCACGGCGTCGACCAGCACGGTGATCTCCAGAACGCTCGGCACCTGCGCGCGCATACCGACGGTGCCGGTGCCGCCGTTTTCGTCCTGCCACCAGACCTCGACCCGACCGCAGCGGCGCGTGGCCATGACGTAGGTCGTCAGGTCTACCGAGCCGGCCAGCGAGCCGGCGTTGATACGGGCGAGGACAAGCGAGGCAAAGCTGTGCACCTGTTCGCCCATGTCGCCAAACGTGGCCAGGCGACGCACGATCGCAGCGACGTCCGGTTCCAGGCATAGTTCGGCCGCGAGCTGATCGACGTCGAGTTGCCGGCCGTCGGTCCCCAGCGCCGCAATGATCTCGGCGTGGGTGCTCATGCAGGTCACGAGGCTTCGCAGCTCGCGTATCAGTGCATCGAACTCACCAAACAGGTCAGGCCGGTGGTCGATCGGGAAGTCGGCGTGACGAGGCATCGAACCGGAACAAACGTGCGAGCGGTGTGCCAAGCGCGGGCAATCGCCGGGGAATAGCCCCGAGGGGCGTCCGCGTGCTCGCGCTCCAGCGCCCACCTGGTCCACCGCGCCCGTACGCGCGGCCCGCGGATCTGCGCGTATCTCATCGAACGGATGCACGAGTACTACGCCCCTCAGGCGGACCGGGGATCCCGACCATCGCGGCGTCGGACACCGCGCGGCGCACGGCTTCGGAACCGGACTTCGAGCTGCGGGTAGAACGTCGAGCGAATCTGGAGTTGCGCGGCGCGGCCGGGCGTGTAGGCCGATCGGTCGCCGCCGTCGATAGCGCCGTACGTGGCCTGCGCGATCACGACCCGTTCAACCATCACAACTGCTTCGTGCAGCGTGAGCGGCTGGTCCCGCGTGCCGAGCGCGCCAAACCCGTCGGCGGTGTCGGCCCACCAGTAGTCGACCTGCGTCCCGCGTCGGGTCGCGTACAGGGAAGTGGTCACGCGCGCCGCGCGCTTCGCGGTGCTGGGCAGAATCTCGGCGATGCAGATCGACCCGAAACTGTGCACGGGACCGCCCTCATCACCGAACCGCACGAGTAGCCGGACGAGCCGTGCCGCGGCGCGGCTCAGTCGGTGTCGGGCGACGAGCCGCCGCACATCGACCTGCCGACCATCCTCATCGAGAGTCGTCAGGACTGCGGATCGAGTGGCGTGATTCGGGATGTGTGCTTCCAGCTGTTCCAGCCAGCGGTCGAACGACGCGAAGTAGTCCGGCCGGTGGTCGAGCTGTGGGTCGCGTTCGTCGGGCACGATACCCGCGCA
>NZ_JBOGDD010001253.1:0-7579 GCF_050701675.1 Mycobacterium sp.
GTGCAGCGCGGCGGCGACCGTCGCGGCACCGGTGAGCGTCAGCAGCGCGATCGCCACCGCCGCGGTGGTGAACCACGCCAGCAGCGCGCCTCCCGCAAGGTAGTCGGGCCCGAACGCGGTGCGCAGCAGCCACGGCCCGAAGAGCCCCGCGACGAGAACGGCGGCGCCGCCGAGAACCGCGAGCGCCGCCACCGGTGCGATGAGCGACCGCAGCCGCCTGTCGCGCTGGTCGACGAAGTGCGCGATGAGATTGCCCTGCATCGCGGTCAGCGGAACCAGCAGCGGCGCGCGGGTCAGCGTCACCGCGAGGATGACGACACCGCCCGCTGCGCCGAGGTCGGCCGACGTCGCCTTGAGCAGGACGGGGAAGCCCATGATGAGGATCGCGCTGGCCCCGGCCGCCGCGATGGAGTGCGACGCGCCCCGCAGGAAGGTGGCCGTGGTGCCCGGGGTGAGCAGTCGTGCCGCGGCACGCGACGACGGAGACGCGAGCAGAAGCAACAGCCACGCGATAGCCCCGGCGACGGTCGCCCACAGGTAGCCGACGAGACCCCACCCGACGACGAAGGTCGCCGTCGCGACGGTCACCCGCATCACCGCATCGCCCACGATGAGGGATCCGTACTGCGACCAGCGGTCGACGCCTGCCAGCATCCCCAGCAGCGTGGAGTGCAGGCAGAAGCCGGCGAGCCCGACCGCGAGGAGCGCAACGCTTAGCCATCGCGCCTCGACGAAGACGTGGCCGGACCACAGCGGCGACGTGCCCGCGATCGCGGCCGCCGACGCCACGCCGACTCCTGCGGCCACCCGAATCGGGCGGGTGCGAGGCTCCTCGACGCTGACGAGTTGCCTGGCCTGGCGGACCTCGCGCGTCGACTCCTGCAGCAGCCCGAACGCGGTGCCCCCGAACAGCCCGAACGCACCCCAGAACACGGCGAATACCGAGAAGCCCGCGGGTTCGAGGTCCCGGGCCGCGAGATAGAGCACCGCGTACCCGCACAGCGCGGACAGAACGGTCGCAGCGCCCACCCGGACGACGCTGCTCCTGGTGACTGGCCCTCGTGTCGGGTCCGCAGGGACACCGGCCGCGCCGTCGGTCACAGGTCGGGGACGCCCGTCGAGTACAGCCACGCCTGCCACAGTGGACGCAGCGAGTCGTCGGCGTAATTCGCCGCCAACCCGGTGAAGTCGTCGGTCAGGGCCGTGGCGTGCCGGTGCCGCGTCGTCCAGTCCTTCAGCAGGTTGAAGAAGTTCTGGTCACCGATCGTGCCCCGCAACACGTGCAGGGTGAGCGCCCCACGCTTGTAGACCCGGTCGTCGAACATGTCGCGAGGGCCTGGGTCGGACAACAGCAGATTCTGCGCCGACGATGCGAGCTTGTGGTGGTAGTGCTTGGCCAGTTCGTCGGCGCTGCGACCGCCCGAGTCCTCCGACCACAGCCATTCGGCGTAGCAGGCGAAGCCCTCGTGCAGCCAGATGTCGCGCCAGCGCCGCGCAGTGACCGAGTTGCCGAACCACTGGTGCGCCAGCTCGTGCGCGATCAGTCTCTCCGCGCCGCGTTCCCCGTCGCAATGGTTGGCGCCGAAGATCGAGATGCCTTGGGCCTCAAGGGGAATCTCCAGATCGTCGTCGGTCACCACGACGGTGTATCCGTTCGACAGTGGATACGGACCGAACAGCTTGACGAAGAGCTTCATCATCTCCGACTGGCGCCCGAAGTCGTGCTCGAAGTCCTTCTTCAACCGTTGCGGCAGAACCGCATTCATCGGCACCGGCGACTTGGCGAGTCGATGCAGCTCGTACGGACCGATCTGCAACGTCATCAGGTAGGTCGAGGTCGGCTCGGGCTGCTCGTAGGTCCACGTGGTCATCGCAGCCCGCCTCCGACGAGACTTCAGCTCACCGTTCGCCAGTGCGTAGTAGGGGTTCTCGGTCGTGATCGCGACGCGGTAGCTCGCCTTGCTGCTCGGATGGTCGTCGCACGGGAACCAGGATGCCGCGCCGTTGGGTTGACCGGCGACAAGCGCTCCGCTGGTCAACTCCTCGAATCCGACGTCGCCCCAGAGGGATCGGATCGGTTTCGGGGTTCCGGCGTAGCGCACCGTGACCGACAGCGCCGCCCCAGCGGGTAGCGCGGAGGACAGCGTGACGTTCAGTTTGCCCTTGGAGCGGCCGAACTGCGCGGGCCTGCGGCCGTTGACCGAGACCTTGGACACGTTGAGTGCGTCCGACAGGTCGAGGCTGAACGTCTTCAGCGACGCCAGCGTCACCGCGGTGATGGTGGCCGACCCGGTGAGCCGGTTGATGTTGACCTTGTACTCGACGTCGAGCTCGTAGCGAGAGACGCGGTAGCCGAAGTTGCCGTTGGAGGGGAGGTAGGGGTCGATGACTGGAGACTTCTTGAATCCCCGTGTCACGCGGCACTCTTGTCGGACTTGGGGGCCGAGCCGCCACGCTTCTTGCGCTTCGGACCCCACGGCGCGATCGGGTTGCCCTGCCATCTCGATGACGCAGGCACCTCGTCGCCGCGCATCACCAGTGACGCGGGCCCGACCGTGGCGCCTGCCCCGATCTTCGCGGCGGGCAGTGCCACGCAGTGCGGTCCGAGCGTCGCACCGGCCTCGAGGGTGACGGTGTCCAGTCGCATGATCCGGTCGTGGAAGAGGTGGGTCTGCACGACGCAGCCGCGGCTCACCGTGGCGCCATCGCCGACGGTGACGAGGTCGGCCTCGGGCAGCCAGTAGGTCTCGCACCAGACGCCGCGACCGATCTTCGCACCAAGTGCGCGCAGCCACAGGTTCATCACCGGCGTACCGCTTGCGGCCCTGGCGAACCAGGGTGCCGCCACGGTCTCGACGAACGTGTCAGAGACCTCGTTGCGCCAGACGAACGACGACCACAGCGGGTGTTCCTTCGCCTCGATGCGGCCGACCCACACCCACTTGGCGAGCACGGCGATGATGCCCGCCACGGCACCTGCGGCCAGGAGCACCAGTCCGCCTGCCAGTGCCGTCCACGCCCAGCCGAATTCGGTTGCCAGCGCCTGCAATCCGCCCAGTACGGCGATGCCGATCGCGAAGGTGACGATCATGGGGAGCAGGCGGCACGTCTCGACGAGGCCACGCATGACCTTCAGCTTGCGCGAGGGATGGAAGGTGCGCAGCGCGTCGGCCGCGGTGGGCTGCCTGCGCAGGCGGATCGGCGGGCTGCCCAGCCAGGAGGATCCCGCCTTGGCCTTGCGTGGCGTCGCGCTGAGTACGGCGACCAGCCCGTCGTCGGGCACCCGCCTGCCCGGCTGGGTGATGCCGGAGTTGCCGAGGAAGGCCCGCTTGCCGACGGTCGCCGTCGCGACGTGGATCCAGCCGCCGCCGAGCTCGTAGGACGCGACCATGGTGTCGTCGGCCAGGAAGGCCCCGTCCTCGACGACCGTGAACTTGGGTGTCAGCAGCGCCGTCGAGATCTCGGTGCCACGGCCGATCTTCGCGCCAAGCAGTCGCAACCACGACGGTGTCAGCAGACTCGCATAGATCGGGAACAGGTAATTGCGGGCGGCGTCCATCAGTCGCTCGGTGGCCCACAGCTGCCAGCCGACTCTGCTGCGCACGGGGTGATAGCCCTCGTGCAGGCCGAGCGCCATCACCCGGACACCCAGCACCGTCAACAGCCCGTAGACGACTACGGCGACCAGCGTGGCGACCGGCGTCCAGGCCAACGCCGGGATGATCGCGTCGGTCAACGAGACGCTGTCGCCGATGGCCCAGCCAATGACGGCGAGGCCGGTTCCGAGGGCCAACAGCGGCACGGCTCCGAGCAGGATCGACGTCACGCCGAACATCGCGACCCAGAGCGGGGCGCGCCGCGGCCGTTCGTCGGGCCACGGGTGGCGCGCCTTGCCGGACTTCATCGCGGGTGAGCCCTTCCAGTACTGACCGGCCTTGACCTTGCCCACCACGCCGGAACCGGGTGCGACGTCGGCGTCCTTGCCGATCACCGCGCCGGGAAGCAGCGTCGTCCGAGCGCCCACGGTGGCGTCGTTGCCCACCGAGATCGCTCCGACGTGGAAGAGGTCACCGTCGATCCAGTGTCCGGTGAGGTCCACCTCGGGCTCGATGGAACAGCGGTGACCCAGCGTGAGCATGCCGGTGACCGGGGGCGCCGAGTGCAGGTCAACCCCCTTGCCGACCTTGTTGCCAAGGGCGCGGGCGTAGTACACCAACCATGGTGCGCCAGCGAGGTTTTCGGCTCCGCTGGCCTCGCCGAGGCGTTCGGCGAGCCAGACCCGCAGGTGCACGGACCCACCACGGCGGTAGGTGCCCGGCTCCAGGCTGCCGATCAGTATCCGGGCGCTGAGCACGGCGATGGTCATGCGTCCGATGGGGGTGACGAAGACGACGAATGCGGCCAGCAGCCACCACCAGTTCACCGGCACGGCCCACGGCAGGAGCTTCAGTTGGGCGGCGGCGTTGTTCAACAGTGCGAGCCACACCACCCACTGCGCGGCGGTGAGGGTGGCCAGCGGCACCGACGCGGCGACCTGCCCCAGCTCGGTCAGCCGCGACACGGGTTTCACGATCCGCGTCTCGACGGCCGGCGGCGGGTCGAGCTCGTCGAGATAGCCCGCCAGCGAGCCGAGCCGGGGATGGTCGTAGAGGTCGGCGACGGTGACCTCCGGGTATCGCGCGCGCAGCGCGGCCACCAGTTGGGCCGCGGACAGTGAGCCACCGCCGAGGGCGAAGAAGTCCTCCTCGGGGCCGCCGACCGGGGCGGCGAGCACGTCGCGCCACAGCCCTGCCAGCCAGCCCGTGGTGCCGGCCAGTTCCGGACCGTCCGAGTCGTCGTCCGCCAGCGGCCACGGCAGCGCGTCGCGGTCGACCTTCCCCGACGTCTTGGTCGGCAGCTCGTCGAGCAGGACCAGTCGCGGCACCAGGGCGGCCGGCAGTGACTCGGCCAGGTTCACGCGCGCGCTCGCCAGGTCGAACTCGGGATCCGCACTCGCGATATAGCCGACCAGTAGGGGAGTGCCGCTGCTGGTCCGTCGCACGGCGGCCGCCCCGCCGCTGACGCCTGGCAGGTTCATCAGGGCCGAGTCGACCTCGCCGAGCTCGATGCGCCTGCCGCCGACCTTCACCTGGTCGTCGGCGCGGCCCTGGAAGTAGAGCCCGTCGTGCTCGAGGCGGACCAGGTCGCCGCTGCGGTAGGCGCGCGACCATTCCAACGTCGGCATCGGTGCGTATTTCTCGGCGTCCTTCTCCGGGTCCAGATAGCGGGCCAGACCGACGCCACCGATCACCAGCTCGCCCACCTCACCCAGCGCGACCGGGTTGCCGTCCTTGTCGACGACGGCGAGGTCCCAGCCTGGCAGCGGCAGGCCGATGCTGACCAGCCCCCTTCCGGTGAGTGGGGCCAGACAGGCGACGACAGTGGCCTCGGTGGGGCCGTAGGTGTTCCACACCTCGCGACCGTCGACCGCGAGCCGCTCGGCGAGCTCCGGGGGGCAGGCCTCGCCGCCGAAGATCAGCAGCCGCACGGCCTCGAGCGCCTCGGCGGGCCACAGCGAGGCCAACGTCGGAACGGTGGAGACCACCGTGATGTCGCGGGCCACCAGCCACGGTCCGAGGTCCATCCCGCTGCGCACCAGCGAGCGTGGGGCTGGCACCAGGCAGGCCCCGTAGCGCCAGGCCAGCCACATTTCCTCACACGACGCGTCGAACGCGACGGACAATCCCGCCAGCACCCGGTCGCCAGGCCCGATCGGGTTGTCCTGCAGGAACACCCGGGCCTCGGCATCGACGAAGGCGGCGGCGTTGCGGTGCGTGACGGCGACGCCCTTGGGAGTGCCGGTCGAACCGGAGGTGAAGATGATCCAGGCGTCGTCACGGATCATGGGGGTGCCGGCGCGCCACCCGCGCGACGAGCCGGGGCCGCGGACCAGGCCCTGCTCGGTGATGATCGCCACCACCTGGGCCTCGCCGAACACCAGGTCGGCCCGCTCCTTGGGGTCGTCGGCGTCGACCGGCACGTACGCGGCGCCGACGGCGAGCGCCGCGAGGATGGCGACGTAGAGCGCGTAGCTGCCCGACGGCATCCGGATGCCGATGCGGTCGCCGCGACCGATTCCGCGGGCGGCCAGCCACGTCACGCTCTCGTCGATGTCGGTCATCAGCTCGGCGTAGGTCAGTTGCACGTCGCCGTCGTCGAGTGCGGGAGCATCGGGATGAAGTGCGGCCGTCGCGTGCAGGACGTCGATCAGCGTGCGCGGTTCGGGCGCGGATGCCGACAACAGGTACTGCGCGGGGATGCCGGGCCGAGCGTCCGCTGTCACGGGTACAAACTACTAAGCCCTTGGCGCGCACCCATCAGCGCCGCACGACGTTGCAGGTCACGATTCAGCCCACCGCGAGAGCCTTGCCAGGAACCGATGTCATCGCAATGGATTCTGGCTGATCGCAACCGTCGCCGCAGAACCGTTGCGCCCCTAATCTGTCCTGCGTGCGGCTATTCGTGGTGGATACGGCTGGAGACAATTGGAGCGAGCTGACCGCGGGCGACCGGCCCACCGTCCGGCTGGCGGCTCCCGACCTGCAGCGCGCTCAGCGCGCACGTGCGCGGATTCAGTCCGATCGGGGCGAGGTTCAGGTCATTCTCGACGTGACGGTCGCGGTGGCGCCGGACTTCCGCTCGGTACGTGACTCGATGGCGGCCGTCGACGACGGGACCCTGCGTTACGCCGGAACCGTCGACGGGCTGACCGGGCTGATCTCCGACGTCGAGGCCGCAGGGGTCGCCGACGGCGTGACGCTGATCTCTGCGACGCCGGGGCTGGACCTGCACGGGCTGGGCCGGGACGTCCTGCGCCGGCTGGCGCTGAGGGGCAAGAAGTCCGCCTGACACGCACTCCCCGACTAATCCAACTCTTGCATTAGTCGGTGCCATATCGGTCTTGGACATGTATTGATCTGGGACCTAGCGTTGACCGCGTGACCCAAACGGCTGAGCACGGCACCGATACCCTGACCGGTCAGATGATCATCGCCGGTGAGCCCGTCGCGGGCACCGGTCCCGAGATCCGTGGCTTCGACCCCGTCGCCGGAGCAGACCTCGAACCTGCCTACCGCTACGGCGACGCCACGCACGTGGACGCCGCATGCGCAGCGGCCGCCGCGGCGTTCGACGGGTACCGCGCCACGACCTCGGAGCAGCGGGCCCGTTTCCTCGAGCGGATCGCCGACAACGTCGAGGCGCTCCGCGACGCCCTGGTCGCAAGGGCTTCTGCCGAGACCGGACTACCGCAGCAGCGCATCACGGGCGAGGTCGGCCGCACCACCGGCCAACTGAGGCTGTTCGCCGAGGTGCTGCGCGAGGGTAGCTGGAACGGCGCCCGCATCGATCCGGCCCAACCGCAACGGGAACCGTTGCCGCGCCCCGACATCCGGCAGCGTGCCGTCCCCCTCGGCCCCGTCGCGGTGTTCGGCGCCAGCAACTTCCCGCTGGCCTTCTCCGTCGCCGGCGGTGACACCGCCTCGGCGCTCGCCGCGGGCTGCCCCGTCGTCGTCAAGGCGCACGACGCCCACCCAGGGAC
>NZ_JBOGDD010001254.1:0-8964 GCF_050701675.1 Mycobacterium sp.
TGGGGCCCTTGGCGGCAGTGACGTCCGTCAAGGTGGCGGGGTCGTCGTACTCACCCCAGGTGTAGATGTTCAGACCGTCGGACGACGAGCCACCGCTGCCCGATCCACTGGAGCACGCAGCGAGAAACGCCGTGACCCCGAGTGCTGCGGTGCCGCCCAGGAAGGTTCGGCGGGTGAGCGAGTTCTTCAGACCTTCGGGAACGAGAGCGCGAACGGGTTGGTGCTGATTCATGTCGTGACTTCCGGGTCGAGTCGGGGAGACGATGGGCGGGGGAGCGGACGGCTACGACGTGAAGATCCGCACGGCGTCGGCCGACCACGAACAATTCACGGACGAGCCGAGTTCTGTGGGCGGGCTGGCTGCGCGGGGGAGACGGGCGAGAATCTGGTCGTCGTTGGGCGTGTGGATGACCAACTGGAGGCTGTGGCCGAGTTCTGAGACCCCGAGCAGCGTGCCGGTGACGGAGTTGACCGGGGAGTCTGACGCAAGAGCGACGGCACCGGACGGTGGCGCAGTGGTGACGGTCACCGATTCCGGTCTGATCGCCGCGGTGACCTCGGCGTCGCCCGAGGCTGGCACGCTACCTTTGGTCGGGCGTGAGGAATACAGCGAGAGGCCGGCGGTACGCACGCTCACCCCCTCGCTGTCAAAGGACGAGATGGTGCCAAGGAAGGAGTTCTGCCTGCCGATGAACCCTGCCACGAAGGCCGACTCCGGCGCATCGTAAACGCTTGAGGCCGTGCCGATCTGCTCGATCCGTCCGTCCTTCATCACCGCAACCCGATCGCTCATGGACAGCGCCTCCTCCTGGTCGTGCGTGACGAAGATGAACGTCGTGCCGAGTTCACGCTGCAGCAGCTTCAGTTCGACCTGCATCTCCTCGCGCAGTTTGCGGTCCAGGGCGCTCATCGGTTCATCGAGCAGCAGAACGGCTGGCCGATTCACGAGAGCCCGTGCCAAGGCGACGCGTTGCTGCTGGCCGCCCGAGAGCTGCGCAGGCTTCCGATTGGCGAAAGCCGTCATTCTCACCATGTCGAGGGCACGGCTCACCCGCTCGGCAATGTCCGCCTTCGGCACCCCCGAGAGGCGCAGCCCGTAGGCCACGTTGTCGGCGACCTTCATGTGTGGGAACAGCGCATAGGCCTGGAACACGGTGTTCACCGGGCGTTTGTGAGGCGGCAGGTTCTCGACGTTCCGGCCTGAGATCTGGATGGAGCCGTCGTCGGGAAACTCGAATCCACCGATCATCCGAAGCGTCGTCGTCTTGCCGCACCCGCTCGGTCCAAGCAGACTGAGGAACTCCCCGGCCTGCACGTCGAGAGTGATGCTGTCCACGGCAACGGCCGCCCCGTAAGTCTTGGTGAGCGAGCGCAATTCGACCGAGCCCGGCGCGGAGGCCGGTGGCGCCTTGGCTTCGGTGGTCAGATCCATGATGCTCATGCCGATACCAGGGCCGAGGTTGCGTCGTAGACGATCTCGCCGCCGATGATCGTGTAAACGACAGTAGCTGAGCCGATCTCGGCCACCGGGGCGGCGAAGATGTCGCGGTCGAGAATCACGATATCCCCGACCTTGCCGACTTCGATGCTTCCCGAGCGTTGTTCGTCGTGGTTCAGGTAGGCGGTGCCGAGGGTGTGTGCGATCAGCGCGTCGGCGAGGGAGAGCGCCTGCTCGCCGAGGAAGGGCAGAGCGGTCGGGCCGGTCGCTCCCGCGGGGGCCCGGTTGACGGTGGTGTGGATGATCTCCAGCGGATTCGCCGTGCTCACCGGCCAGTCGCTGCCCGAAGCCAATAGCGACCCGGCCCTGTGGAGTGAACCGAACGGGTACTGCCAGGCGGCCCGGCGGGTGCCGAGGAACGGGATCGTCAGCAGGTCCATCTGGCCTTCGTGACGTGCCCAGAGCGGTTGCATGTTTGCGACCACCCCGAGTTCGGCGAACCGGGGGATGTCATGGGGGTGGACCACCTGGATGTGCGCCAGCGTGTGGCGGAGGTCGCTGTCTCCGTTGACCTTACGGGCCGCCTCGACGGCGTCGAGCGACTCGCGAACGGCTCGGTCGCCGAGCGCGTGGTAGTGCAGTTGGAAGCCCAAGGCGTCGAGCTGTATCGAGATCTCCTTGAGGGTGGTCGGGTCGACGAAGCTCTTGCCCATGTTCTCGCCTGGGCAGCCGCACGCGTCGAGATAGGGTTCGAGCATCCCGGCGGTGAAGTTCTCGGCGACACCGTCCTGCATGATCTTGACGGTGGTGGCCGCGAACCCGCCGGCCAGAGCGCGCTCGCGCTTCTCGACGAGTTCGGGAATCTGATCGAGCCCACGGTTGCGGTCCCACCACAGTGCGCCGACGACGTGCGCCTTCAGCACACCGGATGCCGTGCCACGCAAGTAGGATTCGAGGGCGTCGGGGGTGTCGTTCGTGGCTCCCACGATCGCGTCTTGCCAGGCGGTCACCCCCCAGGCGAACAGTTGCTGCTGAGCGATTTTCAGCGCCTCGTCCATATCGTCCTGGCTCGGCAGTGGAATGTGCCGAGCGACGAGGCCCATGGCCCCTTCCTGCAGCGTCCCGATCGCGTGGCCGTCGGCGTCGCGTTCGATGCGGCCGTCGAACGGGTCGGGCGTCGCGTCGTCGATACCGCCGATCTCCAGGGCTTTCGTGTTGACCCAGGCGCCGTGACCGTCGCGATTGGGAAAGAACGCCGGGCGGTCGGGAACGATGGCGTCGAGCGCCGCCGCCGTCGGAAGACCGCCTGGGAATGAGTCCATCGACCAGCCTCCGCCGCTGATCCACGCCAGCTCGGGATTGGCCGCCGCATACTCGGCGATGCGAGTGAGGTAACCGTCAGCGGTGACGTACGGGGTCAGGTCGCAGGCGATCATGTCGAGACCGGCGTGATACGGGTGGATGTGGCTGTCCTGAAAGCCCGGGGAGACGAGGCCGCCGGCCGCGTCGATCTCGACGGCATCCGTTGCGGTGAGCGCGTCCGCTCCGATGGCGGCGATGATGCCGCCATCGATGAGAACGGGCTCCTCGACGATGCCGGCAGGTGTGAAGACGTGGCCTCCGGTGATCAGCAGGCGGTCGCGAGTAGCCATGGTCTCATTCCTTAATCTGTTGTGCGGATGGCGAATTGAGCGGGTTCGTGTCGATCGGCGGGGTGAAATGCGACGTGATCCACATGGCCTGGGCCGGGGTCGCACCGATGTTCACGGCACGGTGGGGAACGGACGAGAGGTACTCGACGCTGTCGCGGGGTCCGAGGATGAGCGTCTCGGCGGCGATCGAGACTTCGATGTGGCCAGTGAGCACGTAGAACAGCTCCTGCGCGTTATCGTGGGCGTACGCTTCGGGTCCCGTCGAGCCGCCCACCTCGAACGTGCCTTCATACACTTCGAGCTGGTGGATCGGCGGCCGCGAGAGCAGTAGCTTCTGCAGTCCGCTGTCGCTGGAGAAGATGGGTCGCTCGTGCGCCCGCAGCACGGGCCGCGCGACGGGAGCTTCGTCGGACAGCAGGTCGGCGACCGAGATGCCGACGGCCGCAGAGATGCGCTTCAGCACCCCCACGGAAACTCCGCACTTGCCGTTCTCCAACTGGCTGATGAAGCCTGCGCTCACCCCTGCCCGGGCCGCGACCTCGCGGGTGGACAGTCGGGCGCGCTCGCGGGCGGCCCGGAGCCGATCTCCGAGGACGGAACGTGCCGCTTCGTCGATCTTGGCTACGGCAATCGTAGGTTCAGGAAACACGAGCCTCATCTCGTTAAGACGGACTTAGCAGATCGCTTACTGCCGAACGTATGGGCAGAGGCGCCATGGCGCAAGAGGGGGGCGCGCAGAAGCGCGAATTCTTAACACGTCAGAAATGCAGAACTCGATCGAGGGACCGCAGGGCCGTCGGGTCTACCGAGCTGTCCAATCTATCGGGAGTGCTGCCGGCTACCTCGAGGCAGGACAGCGAAAAGTTGTGGGCGACAATCGAAGATGACGCAAGCGGACGGCGATGATCACATGCGGGTCAGTGCGCGACGGTCCACGGCTCGCGGGCGAAGATCTGCTCGACCATCGGGCGGAAGAACTCAAGCGGGCGGTGCTCGAATTCGGTGTCGAAACAGTTCTGGTCATATTTTTCGCAGAACTCCACGCAATCGCCGAACCACTGGTGGCCGCGATACCTTTCCCGAGCGTCCCGCGCGCCGCCCATGTGAGGCGCGTAGTAGTACTGCTGGAATTCGGGGTGGACCTTGACGATCCAGGCCACTTGTTCCGACACGTAGGGCGCGATGACTGCTGCCGCGAACGCGCCATGTGCATGTGGGGCGTACGTGTCACCGATGTCATGAAGGAGCGCTGCGACGACGTACTCGATCGATCGTCCGTCGTCGAATGCCCGGGTTGCCGACTGCAGTGAGTGGTCCAGTCGGCTGATCGGATATGCCTGCTGTCCATCGGCGAGAGCTTCCACCAGTGTGAGGACGCGGGGTACCAGTCCGGCGTTGTTTGCCGCTTCTGCGCGATCGATGAGGGCATAGTCTTCCGCGGTGCCCTCGGCCATCGTGCGGTAGGTCGCACGTGTCTGCGTGCTCATGCGGACTCCTCTCGACGCGCGTCTGTATCCACCGTAGCGATCGCTTGTTTCGGCCGCGTGTCCGACAACGACAGATCGGTTGCGGCCGTGTGGAGGTGGGACTGCAGCAGCTGGGCTAGTCCAAGTCGTTGCAGCCACGGCACCAGGCACAGTTTGAGGTTGCGGCGAAGCAGCTGCCCTTTGGTGCGCGCGATCACGGTGGAATCGCTGCGTAGCGCCAACTCCTGGTTCTTCTCCACGTAGTCGCGCAGTCTGCGCTCGTAGGCCGCGAAGGCCAGTTCAGGTCGGTCATGTCGGCCCAGTTCGCTGGCCAGCACGTAGGCTCCCGCAATCGCGATGCTGGTTCCCTGCCCGGACAGGAACGCCGGCGCGTACGCGGCGTCGCCGACGAGTGCGACTCGACCGGAGCTCCAATGGTCCATGCGGACCTGGCTCACGGTGTCGAAGTAGAGGTCGCCGGCGCCAGTCAGCGTGTCGATGATCTCGCCGGTGCGCCAACGATCGCTTGCGAACGCCTCGCGCACCGTGCGAAGGATCGTGTCGGTGTCGCGACGGTTCACGGTGCCGGGCGCCGGGTGCACGAAGGCCAGGAACGCCCTGGCGGCGCGCTCGCCTGCGGGCCATTCGACCAGGGCGGTGCGCCCCGGGTGCGAGTACATGAAACCGCTGCCCGGAGCGAACGTGTCGGCCGGCAGGTCCCAGATCGCCGCGTATGGTCCCAGGTGGCGGACGAACAGCGACTCGTCGCCGAAGGCCAGGTCGCGGACGTTGGAGTGGATGCCGTCGGCGCCGATCACGACGTCGAACGCCTGGGATCGACTGTGCTCGAAGGTGACGTCGACGCCTGAGTCGGTCTGGGTCAGCATGGTGATGGAGTCGCCGAAGGCGTAAGTCGCACGGCCGCAGCTTGCCCGGTACAGGATCTCGCTGAGCAGACCGCGGGTGATCTCCACGTCGCCGGATCGCGAGTCATTGAGCAGGTTGCCGAAGTCCAGTGTGCGCAGCCGACGCCCACCGGGAGCGAGCAGAGCGACGGGGACGTGCCGGTAGCGTGAGGCCGAGACCTGGTCGTGAAGACCCATCCGGCGGATGACCTCCACTGCGCTGCCACGGATGTCGACCGGGTACCCGCTGGTTCGTAGGCTCTCGGCGCGCTCGACGACGGTGACATCCCACCCGGCCTCCGCCAGCCAGTAGGCGAGTACGGGCCCGGCGATGCTCGCGCCTGAGATCAGGGCGCTGCGAGTGGTCATGAGGATGCTCCTCCAATTTCGTTGGATCCGTTGAGGTCCCGGCCGCATGGTGCTCATTAGCTACACAACTGTCGCTTATCGCCACGACGCTAGCAGCGTGCGATAAGCTACACAAGTGTCCTCTAAAGGAGCGATCGGCCCTCGGCGTCGCGGTGCCGCGCTCGAGTCCGCAATCCTCGACGCGGGCTGGGACCAGCTCATCGAAGCCGGATTCGAACGCTTCACCATCGACGCGGTTGCCGAACGGTCATCCGCGGCCCGCTCGGTGTTGTATCGGCGCTGGCCGTCACGATTGGGCCTGCTCGAGGCGGTGATCCGGCACCGCGGGCAGACCGACGCGATTCCCACCCCGGACACCGGGAGTCTGCGCGGGGACGTACTGGCGCTGCTGACCGAATTCAACGACCGACGGTCGCGAATTGTCGGCCTGATTGCCGCGCGGCTCGGTGCGTACTACGACGAGACGGGCGGGTCCCCACGGGAGCTCCGCACGTGGTTCATGCCCGACGGACCGTCCGCCATGGTGACCATCGTCGAACGCGCCGTCGCCAAGGGCGAACTCCCGGTGACACCGCCGGCCCGGATCATCGCGCTACCAGCCGACCTGGTCCGACACGAGCTTCTCATGACGATGACGGCGGCAACGCCGGAGACGATCATCGAGATTGTCGACGAGGTATTCCTGCCGCTGGCAATGCAATTCGGCAAGGCGACGGCTTAAGGCATCGGCCGTGCAGTGCCCTAGTCGTCACCGGAGTAATCCGCAGTGATCCACCGGTCGGGACGAACCGTGAACAACACGCTGGCGTCATCGCCCATGCCCGCTACGAATGCGCGGCCGCCTTCTTCGCCCAGATAGCGAATCGCGATGGCATGCCGGACCTCCAGCGGCGTCGGGCTGGTGACGTCCACGACGGTGCCCTCCACGATCACGTACTGATAGGGAGGCTCCTCGCGCTGAACGACGAGTGTCACCCTGCCGGCCTGCTGGATCAATCGCGCCTTCCGAGAGGACGCTCCCGTATTGATCAGTATTTGGCCACCCGGGGTGTAGCCGTACCAGATCGGCACGCTTGCGGGCGGGCGACCGTCCGTCGCTTCCACCGAGAGCACGCCGACGTGTTTGTCTGCGAGGAAGTTCTGTCGTTCCGTATCGCTGAAGGCCGTCATGTTCGAGCCAACACGGCCGCACCGCGTAGCTATTCCCGCAGCACGCGCCGTCTGGTCGGCACTCGCTGGCGCTGGTACTACCGCCGTCCCTTCGGACGCTGAACCCGGGTGATTCGGTCGATGACTGCCAACAAGCCCTCGTCCGGGGGCGCTTGTTGGTGTCCTCCCAAAGCGCCGAACAACGCATTGTAATACAGCCCGTCGCCAGCGAGCTTTACTGCGCGGGCGGCGTCGAGGTCGCCGATCCCCTCAACCAGAGCCTGAAGCCAGGCGTTGGAGACCGTTTCGGCCGTTGTTCGTGCTGCCGCGAAGCCTGCCTGTTGTAGTCTCGCGACTGCCACCAGGGCTCGATCCATCGGTGTGCCTGCGTAATAGGACGTCTGAATGTAATAGCGCGCCGGGCCATCGGGAGCGGCGCGCATCCGTTGCACGTCTTGGGCGGCGAGCTCCTGCAGTCGCTCGCACAGACCGTCAACGAGGCGGTCCTTCGACGGAAAGTGGTACAACAAGCCACCTTTCGATACCCCGGCCCGGCGGGCCACGGCTTCGAGCGTGGCGTGACGTTCTCCTTCAATCGAGAGCAGCTCTGCGAACGCGTCGAGGATTCGGTCACGTACCTGAACCATCTTCGGAGCTTACCGACCGCGGGGGAGCACGAGTACCGTTGAACAACGCTGCAGTCCGCCGGTGCCGGGCCACTCGCCCCGCTGCCATATCCGTGAGCTACTATACCGTCTGGACGGTATATAGATGCAGGTCAAGGTCTTGATGAGTGACTTACACGGAGAGGTTTCTCGTGCGCGGGTATGCCGATCTGGTTCGTTCGCCTGGCGTACTGGGAGTCACCTCGGCGCAGTTGTTCGCGCGCCTACCCATAGGCGTGCTGTCGTTGGCAATTCTGCTCCATGTGCAGACCCGATCGGGTTCCTACGCACTGGCCGGCAGCGTAGTTGCGTGCGTTAGCGTGGGCGAGGCGATCGCCATGCCGCTGACCGCCCGACTCGCCGGGGCCTTCGGTATCACGAAAACGCTGCTGACGACAGCCTGCATCAACGCCGCCGCCACGCTTGCGGTGGCCTTCGTGGTGCCGAACCTGGCACTTATTTTCTTGGGACTTCTTGTCGGAGCGTCCATTCCACCGATCATGCCCGTGGTCCGAGCGTTGTACCCACAGATGGTGCCAGCCGATGCGCTACATACGTTATTCGCCCTCGACACCACCGCCCAAGAGCTGATCTGGATCGCCGGGCCCGTCATTGCGACATCCCTTACCTCAGCGGTCTCGACGGTGATCCCCTTGGCGTTGTGTTCGGTGATCACCGTCGCCGGCACGGCGTGGCTGTTGCTCAACCCACCCATGCGGGCGCTGCGCATCGAACGGAGCACGTCATCGGTCGGCAAAACGCTGACCGCGCGTGCTGTGATTCTGGCGATGATCGCCAGCCTCGCTCTGGTTGCATCATTCATGGCACTGGAAGTCGGCGTGGTCGCCGACTATGGGGTGCAGAAGGGTCTGGCCGGTGTGGCGTTGGCGATATCGGGCCTTGGTTCGCTGGTCGGCGGACTTACCCTGGGCCATCGCAGACTCTCCACCCATGGACTCGTAGCCACGTTGGCTGTAGTGACGATCGGCACCGCCTGCACAGGTCTGGCACCCGATCGGACCTTGCAGATGATTGCGCTCTTCTTCGCAGGATTTGGTTTCGCCCCGGCCATGTCGACCCTCTATCTGGCGGCATCCCGGGCAGTGAAATCACACGCCGCTGCCGAGGCGTTTGGCTGGCTGAACACCGCATCCTTGGTAGGTGCGGCCATCGGCACCGCTGTGGCCGGCTTCGCCAACGACGCGTTCGGCGGCGCCGGACCCTTCGTCACGGCCACGGTGCTCGCGGCCGTGGCGGCCCTAAGCCCCGTGTTCATGGGGCCGCCCCGACCGCTACCGGGAGGGTCTACCTGATCGGATC
>NZ_JBOGDD010001255.1:0-3289 GCF_050701675.1 Mycobacterium sp.
GTACAACCCGTCGGGCAGCGGTTTGGTCGTGGTGTCGGCGGGCGCACGCCATTCCGAAGCCGGGAGGAAGCCGGTGAGGCATGGCGGCGGCTGGCCGAGCGACAGCCCGACGTGCAGGAGGCCCTCGCCGGGGAAGACCGTCGCGGCCTGCGCGACGGTCGCTCCCTGCGGAAGGATCACCAGCGCCTGCTCGAGGCCCGCGTGGTACCGCTTGAGGAGATCGGTGACGATCGCCAGATTCGCGAGCGTCTGCGGCAGCGCATCGCGCACGTCGCCGAAGACGGCGTTGAGCTGATCGGCCGTCGGAGCGGCCTGCTGCAGACCGCTGCGCAACGCCTGA
Source organism: Mycobacterium sp. (assembly GCF_050701675.1). Lineage (GTDB taxonomy): Bacteria > Actinomycetota > Actinomycetes > Mycobacteriales > Mycobacteriaceae > Mycobacterium. The sequence continues at coordinate 341 of NZ_JBOGDD010001255.1, forward strand.
TCCTGCTCCGCCGTCTGCGATGTGATGGTGTTCAGGTTGGCCGCCCACCGGGAGATGGCGTCACCCGAGTCGACCTGGCTCTGCAGAATCGGCGTCGAATTGTTGATGACGTCGTTGACCGGACCCAGGTTGTCCTTGAAGTCGCTGGCGATCGCGGTCGTGGAGTCGACGAGGCGTTGCAGCGCCGGACCCAGCCCGCCCACGGCCTGAGACGTCTCCGTCAACAGCGAGTCGATCTTGTCCTTCGGCAGCACGGCAAGACTGTTGTTGGCGGCGTCGAGCGCGGGGCCGACCTCGCTGGGCACGGTGCTGTTGGTGATCGTCGTGCCAGGGGACAGGTACTTGCCGTGCGTGTCCGTCGTCGACACCAGGTCGAGGTACTGCTCGCCGATCGCCGACACGGAGTGCACGTTCGCCGTCGCATCGGCAGGGATCTTGATGTCGCTGTCGATGCTCATCGTGGCCCGCGCACCGCGCTCGGTGGGCACGACTTCGGTGACCTTGCCGATCTGGGTGCCCAGGTACGTGACGTTGGCCGTCGAGTACAGGCCACCGGACCGCGGCAGGTCGGCGTAGAGCTTGTACTGCCCGATCCCCACCACGCTCGGTAGCCGCAGGTAATACCAGCCCAGCACGACCAGCGCGATGATCGTCAGGATCGTGAAGATGATCAGCTGAATCTTGATGAAGCGAGTCAGCATCGCTCACTCACCTCTCTCGACCAGCGGTCCGCCTGGCGCGTCGTGCGGGTTCGGGGTGAACCGAATGTCCGGGATCATCGTGCTCGGATCGCGACCCCACGACTGTTCGAGGGCCCTCAGCATGCCGGACACCCCAGTGCCGCTGAGGAATCCGTTGTCGATCGCCGACAGTGTCAGGTCGACGTTCAGCGATACGTTGATGTAGTCACCGCGGATCGCCTTCGGGACGTTCTCGATGCTGAACGGTGCAGTTCCGATCACCTTCAGCGCGCCGAGGAGGTACGGCGACGCCTTGCCGAGCTGGACGAGCGGCCGCTGCAGGTTCTGCAGGTTCGCGTGGATGTCCGGATTCGCCTGTGACAGCGCATCGTCGGTGGCCTTGCTGATGCGCCCGAGGGCGGTCACCGCGTCGGCGAACAGGTCCCTGGTGTCGGCGAAGTGCTTGATCAGTGGCGGGAACTCGGTGAGCACGCGATCCAGGGTGTCGTTGCGCTGCGCCACGATGGCCAGCAGTCGGTTCGTCGAGTCGATCGCACGGGTGATGTCCTGGCGTTGGTCGTTGAGCGAAGCCGTGAAAGTGTCCAGCCTGCCGAGGAATTCGCGGATCTGATCGCCGCGTCCGGTGAGGATGTTGGCGACCTCGGTCTGGATGGTCACTAGGTTCGGAATGCCGCCACCGGTCAGGATGGTGCCGATGCTCGCCAGCGTTCGCTCGGTCGTCGGGAACGAACTCGAGTGGTCGAGCGGGATGGTGTCACCGCTCTTCAACAGTTGACTCGAGGGGTCCTTCGGCGGATCGAGTTGGACGTGCTGCGAGCCGAGCAGTGACGTCTGGCCGATCGAGGCCAACGTGTTGTACGGCAGCTTCAGATTGGACTGGACGTCCAGCGTCAGCGTCGCGACCCAGTTCTTCAGCTCGATCGCCCGCACGCTACCGACGAACACGTCGGCAACCCGGACGCGGCTGTTTACGTTGAGCGCCAACGTGTCCGGCATCTGAACGTAGATCGTCATGTTGTCCGAACCCGAGCCAGCACCCCCAGGCACGGGCACGTTCGCGATGCCCTTCCAGCCACACGACGTCAGGATCAGTCCCGCGGCGAGCAGTACCCCGCCCCGCTTGACGACGGTCCTCAGCTTCAAGCGCTTCAGCTTCAGCATCAGCCAGCTCCTGCTTCAGCGGGCAACGGTGGTCCTGGCGGCGCTGGCGCGTCGGCGGGCGCCGGCCCGGCGGCAGGCCCAGGCGCGGCAGGGGTGATCGCCGCGAGCGGATCACCGGGAATCACACCGGGCGCCGGTGCCGGCGGCGGACCGGGCTGCGGGTACCACGGCGGTGGCAGCGGGCTGTTCTCGCCGTAGGCGTTCGGCGGGCCTGGCAGTCTGCCGTCGTTGACGCCGAACGCGTACGGAGCGGGCGGCGGCGCGATGTCGGGCCCACCCATGAGTTCGGCCAGCGACTCGGGCGTCAGCATGTTCTGCGTGAACGGCTGCGTCTCGACGCCCTGCATACCGGGTGCCACGACCCAGCCCGGCTCGTGGTTGCCGTGTGAGAACAGCGTGTCGCGCGAGAAGATGCCGGGCACCGTCGTGTCCTTGTACCCGGGCGGCGGCTGCAGGCGCGGTTCGGAGTAGGAGATCTGCTTGGGCAGCGTCATCGCCGTGCTGAGCATGTTCAGGCCGAACGGCAACGTATTGAACTTGATGGCGTCGAGGACCGGCGCCAGGTACTGCGCACACAGCTCCGCCGAGTCCTGGTAGCCGAGCCGGCTGCCGGCCTGAATCGAGCTGCACAGGAACTGCATGGGGTTGGCGAACTGGTTGATGGTCGGCAGACCGACGATGCCGCCCGCGTTGGGCGAGGAGATGTTGACGATGTTGGCCGCCAGGTTCGGGTACACGTGCAGACCGGTTTCCAGGCCCTTGAGCGGCTCGGGCTGCAGGATCGCGTTGGTCACCTCGGCCAGGTTGTTGACATCCTTGGTCAGGACCGTCGAGTTCTGGTCGAGGAACCCCCGCGTCGTGGTGAGCAGCTGGTTCAGGTCCTGAACGGCGTTGGCCACCTCGCGGTCGGAGTTCGTGAACGAGTTCGTGAACTGCGCGAGGTTGTCGTTGAGTGCGACGAACTGCTGATCGCTCTTGTGGAGCGCGTTGACGAAGAGCGCGAGGCTCTTGATCACTCCGAAGAAGTCGCCGCGACCGGAGTTCAGCGTCGTCAACGCCTCCGACAGGCTGTTCAACGTCTTGTTGA
>NZ_JBOGDD010001256.1:0-3025 GCF_050701675.1 Mycobacterium sp.
AGATGGACACGCCGTCGAGAGCCCTGGTTCCCCCGTAGACCTTCGTCAGGTCTTCGGTGGAGATGGACATCGATGGCCTCTCTGTCGTCGCGCTCGAACGTCAACGGTGCTCACGAGACAGGCTGTCCCGGAGGGGATTACAACCCGACCGCGGCTTCGCTTCCGCCCAACAGTCGCTCGCGGTCCCGCGGCGTGGTGGCGCTCCAGACACCGTGCGGCTCGCGTGTGTCGACGGCATGGCGGCGGCAGGCCTCGAGAACCGGACACGCCAGGCAGATCTGCTTGGCGTGCAGCTCCCGCTCGCGGCGAGCTCTTGGCCGCTCCTTGTCCGGCGGGTAGAACGTGTCCGCGGACTCGCCCTTGCAGCGCGCCTTCAGCCGCCATTCCGCGGCGGCGAGAGTCCATCGCCCGCACGTCTCGGCCATCGCATCCCTCCGCTCTCGGATGTCGCCCACCAGCGGGAGCGCCCGTGGTGGCGGTTCTGGTGTCACGCATGAGTAGGCCTGCTACCCGAATACCGTAGGGCCCCATGTTCTTTTGCTAAATACTATTAATCTTCCTGATCGCGAGGCGTCGGCTCAACCGATGCCGAAGCTCACGTCGACGGTTGCGTACCCGCCTGCTCCGCCACGATGTACTCGGCGTACCAGTCATGCCAATCCGGATCTTCTTCGCCGGCGCGCTCCTCGTGCTCGCCGTGCGCGGCCGCTGCCCGGCGAAGAGCATCGGCGACGTCTCTCACCGAGCCGAACGACGTGGCGGCCGGGTCGACCCGCCCGGGAAGTCGGGCGGTGATCTCCTGCAGCCACCACCCGTTCCCGTCCGGGTCGCTGAACGAGGCGAACGAGGCATAACTCTTGCGCTCGGGATCCGGGCCGCTGACTCTGCCCTCCGGGCCTCCGTGGTGGAACACCCCGCCGGCGTCGTGGAAGACCTCGCTGACGTCCACTCCGGCAGCCGCCAATTCCGCACGCGCAATCTCGACGTCGGACACCACGAGATGCAGTCCGTCGACCGGTCCCTGGCCGGTGGTCACTCCGGTCCCGAAGATGATCGAGGTCGGCGAGCCGGTGGGCGTCACCTGTACCACCCGAAAGTCCGGACCGGTGCTGAAGTCGGCGTCCAAGCGCCATCCCAACGACTCGTAGAAATTCCTGGCCCGGTCCACGTCGGACACCGGTATCACCACGACTTCGAGTTTGAATTGCGTCATCCGAACCTCCCGCACCGACTTTGGCACCGGCCTAGAGCATCCCTGTTTTGACGTCCGCCACGTGCAGTTTCGATCGTCGAGACCAAAACCCGGCGGCGCGGTAATTACGATGACTCCCATGACCGAGGACCTTGTAGTCGCTGACGTTCCCTTCACCAACGACCCATGGGTGGCAGCGCGCGAACGCTACGACGCGATGCCCTACCGTCGTGTGGGCTCGTCAGGGCTTCTGCTGCCCGCCATCTCCCTCGGCCTCTGGTACAACTTCGGCGACAACCGGCCCTTCGATGGGCAGCGGGAGGTGCTGCGCCACGCCTTCGACCGTGGCATCACCCACTTCGACCTGGCGAACAACTACGGGCCCCCGTATGGGTCGGCCGAGGAGAACTTCGGCCGGATGCTGCGCCGCGACTTCAAGCCGTATCGCAACGAACTGATCATCTCGACCAAGGCGGGCTGGGACATGTGGCCGGGGCCGTACGGCCAGCTCGGCGGGCGCGCCTACATGCTCGCGAGCCTCGACCAGTCGCTCGACCGTCTCGGACTCGACTACGTCGACGTCTTCTATTCACACCGCATCGACCCGGTGACGCCGCTCGATGAGACGATCGGCGCCCTCGACAGCGCGGTGCGTTCCGGCAAGGCACGCTACGTGGGCATCTCGTCCTACTCGGCAGCCAAGACGGTGGAGGCGGCGGCCATCGCGCGCCGACTGGGCACCCCGCTGGTGATCCACCAGCCGTCCTACTCGCTGCTGAACCGGTGGATCGAGGGTGGGCTCACCACCGAGCTCGCGAACGCAGGCATGGGAGCCATCGCGTTCACCGCGCTGGGCCAAGGACTTCTCACCGACCGTTACCTGCAGCAGCCGGCGGCCGACGTCGACCGCGCAACCGCGCGTCCGACCTTCGACGACGACCTGGTCACCGACGAGGTGCGCGACCGGCTCCGAGGACTGGCCGGGATCGCCGAACGCCGTGGCCAGACGCTGGCGCAGCTCGCGCTGGCCTGGGTGCTCCGCGACCCCACCGTAGCCTCGACGCTCGTCGGCGCATCAAGCGTCGCGCAGCTCGACGAGAATCTCGGGGCCCTGCAGAACCTGCAGTTCACACCCGAGGAACTCACCGAGATCGACCAGTACGCGTCCGATTCAGGTATCGACCTCTGGCGTGAGAGCTCGGACGTGTAGGCGCGCGTCGGCGCGACGTCACTCGGTCTTCGCGACTCCGACTGGGGGTCCGAACGCCGGGATGACCTGTCCCTCCGGATAGGTCTGTGCGATGAACTGCCGCACCTCGTCGGAGTTGTACAGGTCGAACACCTTCTTGTATTCGGGCTTCTCGATGTCTGCGGTGCGGGCCACGACACCGATCGCCCAGAGCGGGTTGTCGGCGGGCTCCTTCGCCAGCGCGCCGTCCAGCTTCAGTCCAGCCGCGGTGGCCACCGTCCCGAGGATCACTGCGGCGTCGACGTCGGGCAGCGTCCGCGGCGTGGCCTCCAGATCGACCTGGACCCATTGCAGGTTCTTCGGGTTGTTCGCGATGTCCTCCAGCGTGACGGTACTTCGGTCGCCTTCGGGCTTCAGTTCGATCAGACCCGCGCTCTGCAAGAAGCCGAGTGACCGTGCCTGGTTCGGCACGTCCTTGCTGATCGCGATCTTGGCGCCGTCGGGCAGCTGATCGAGTGAATCGAACTTGTCGGAGTACAGGCCGGTCGGAGTCAGGAACACGGTCTCGACGAAGGTCTGCTTGAAGTGGTTCGTGGCGACCTGATCGTTGAACCACGGCACGTGCGAGTTGAAGTCGATGTCGA
>NZ_JBOGDD010001257.1:0-3080 GCF_050701675.1 Mycobacterium sp.
ATGGCGTGCACCCTGCGCTGCTGGATGCTTGTTTCCAGTCCGTCGCGGCCCATCCGATGGTCCAGGCGCTCGGCGAAGGCGTGCTGGCGTTGCCGTTGGGCATTCGCAGGCTCCGCTCCTACGGCGCCGCCCGCGGCGCCCGCTACTGCCATACCCGAGTGACGCGGGCCGATGCGTCCGGAGTCGAGTCCGACCTGGACGTGCTCGACGAGCACGGGGCGGTCCTGCTCACCGTGCAGGGGTTGCGACTGGGCACGACAGCATCCGACAGCGGCCGCGACGATCGGATGCTGGCCCAGCGACTGCTGACCGTCGAGTGGTCGCGGCGCGACCTGCCCGAGGTTGAGCATGCCGACGCAGGTAGCTGGCTGCTGATGAGTACCACCGCCACCGCAGACATGGTGGCCACCACGTTGACTGACGCCATGAAAGGCCTTGCCGCGGAATGCACCACCATGTGCTGGCCACAGCACGCCGACCACGCCTCGACCGCCGATCGGTTTCGGAGTCATCTGCGAGCCGGTGGGTTCGCCGGTGTGGTGCTCCTCACCGGACCCGGAAATGCCGAAGCCGATGACCAGTCCCCCCTGCTGGGCTGCGAGGACGTCAAGCATCTGGTGCGTATCGCCCGTGAGTGCGCGGAGGTCTCTGGCCAGGTGCCACGCCTCTATGTCGTGACGCGCAATGCCCAGACCGTGGTGGCCGGTGACGTTCCCAATCTGGAACAGGCCGGCGTGCGGGGCTTGGTGCGAGTGATCTGCATCGAACAGCCACACCTGCGCGCCACCCAGATCGACGTGGATGACGCCACCGGTGCCGAGCAGCTCGCGCAGCAGCTGATCGGTGGGTCGGAGGAGGACGAGACCGCCTGGCGACGTGGGGCCTGGTACGTGGCGCGGCTGGCGCAGGCCCCGCTGCGCGCAGAGGAGCGCAAGAGCACCGTCGTGGACTACGAGCACGACGGGATGCGTCTGCAGATCCGTACGCCCGGTGATCTGCAGACGATGGAACTGGTTGCCTGCCAACGGGTTGCGCCCGGGCCGGGCCAGATCGAGGTCGCGGTCAGCGCTTCCAACATCAACTTCGCCGACGTGCTGGTCGCCTTCGGTCGCTATCCCGCCTTCGAGGGGCGCCTGCCGCAGCTCGGAACCGACTTCTCCGGAGTGGTGACCGCGATCGGGCCGGACGTGACGGGGCATTCGGTAGGCGATCGTGTCGGGGGCCTGTCCGGCGACAGCTGCTGGGGCACGTTCATCACGTGCGACGCGCGCCTGGTGGTCACGCTGCCCGACGGACTTTCCGATGACCACGCGGCGGCGGTACCGACCGCGCACGTCACCGCCTACCTCGGCCTGTGCGAACTTGCTCGGATCAAGGCAGGTGACAAGGTCTTGATCCACTCCGCCACCGGAGGGGTGGGGCAGGCCTCGATCGCGATCGCCCGCGCCGCAGGTGCCGAGATCTTCGCCACCGCAGGCAGTGAGCACCGTCGCCAACTGTTGCGCGACATGGGAATCGAGCACGTCTATGACTCGCGGAGCCTGGACTTCGCCGACCGGATACGCCTCGACACCGAGGGGTACGGCGTGGACGTCGTGCTCAATTCGGTCACCGGCACAGCCCAACGCGCGGGCCTGGAACTGCTGGCGATCGGTGGACGCTTCATCGAAATCGGCAAGCGCGACATCTACCGCGACACCCGGCTCGGACTCTTCCCGTTCCGACACAACCTTGCGTTCTACGCCGTCGACCTGGCCCTGCTGTCATACAGCCAGCCGGACCGCGTCCGAGCCTTGCTGAGCACGGTGTACCAGCTCATCGCCGATGGCGAGCTGCCAGCCCCGGTGATCACGCACTACCCGCTTGCCGACGCCGCCAACGCAATCCGGCTGATCGGTGGCGCCAAGCACACGGGCAAAGTCGTTCTGGACATCCCTCGCACCGGGTCCAGCCGCGTGAAGGTGCCGCCTGCGCAGACCCGGGTCTTCCGCGGCGACGGCGCCTACCTCATCACGGGTGGGCTGGGGGGCCTCGGGCTGTTCCTGGCGGGAAGGATGGCCGCAGCCGGCTGCGGACGCATCGTGCTGTCGTCGCGTTCGCAGCCAACGCCCGAGGCGCTGGAGACGATCGAGCTGATCCGCGCGGGCGGCACCGAGGTCGTGGTGGAATGCGGTGACATCGCCCAACCGGGCACCGCGCAGCGCTTGGTGGCCAGCGCTACCGCCACCGGGCTTCCGGTCCGCGGGGTGCTACACGCCGCGGGGGTGGTCGACGACGCCACACTGAGCAACATCACCGACGATCTCGTCGAACGTGACTGGGCACCAAAGGTTTACGGTGCGTGGAATCTGCACACCGCTACCGCCGACCAGCCGCTGGACTGGTTCTGCTCGTTCTCCTCGGCGGCCGCGCTGGTGGGCTCGCCAGGGCAGGGCGCCTACGCCGCCGCCAACAGCTGGCTGGACGCCTTCACCCACTGGCGAAGGGCCAGGGGCCTGGAAGCCACCGCGATCGGCTGGGGCGCCTGGGCGCAGATCGGGCGCGCTGCCGACTTCGCGGAACGCACCGAAGTTGCGATCGCTCGGGACGAGGGAGCTTATGCGTTCGAAGCATTGCTGCGCCACGACCGCGCCTACACCGGCTACACGCCGATCGCCGGTACCCCGTGGCTGACGGCCTTCGCTCAACACAGTCCCTTCGCCGAGGCGTTCCGCTCCGTCGGGCAATACCCAACGGGCACGAGTGAACTGCGTTCCGAACTCAACGAGATACCCCTGGACGAATGGCCAACCCGGCTGCGGCGACTGATCTCCGATCAGGTCAGCCTGATTCTGCGACGCAACGTCGATCCCGACCGGCCACTCTCCGGGTACGGCCTGGATTCATTGGGCGCGCTCGAACTGCGTACCCGCATCGAGACCGAGACGGGCGTACGCATCACCTCGGCTGACGTCACCTCGATCAGCATTCGCGGCCTGGCGGGGTTGCTGTGCGAAAAGCTGGCGCCAACGGAAGCTGCCTGACGTCATGGGGGGCGATCCGGTGGAACTCGATGACCAGACACTTCCGCTGACCCGCGG
>NZ_JBOGDD010001258.1:0-5902 GCF_050701675.1 Mycobacterium sp.
GGCCGGTGCGGACACCTTCGACTGCGTCTCGCCGTCCCGGGTGGCACGCAACGCCGCGGTGTACTCGGCGGACGGGCGCTACAACATCACCGGCGCCAAGTACCGCAGGGACTTCACGCCCATCGACGCCGAGTGCGACTGCTACACCTGCGCCAACTACACCCGGGCCTACATCCATCACCTGTTCAAGGCCAAGGAGATGTTGTCCTCGACGCTCTGCACGATCCACAACGAGCGCTTCGTCATCCGGCTCGTCGACCAGATCCGGGCGGCCATCACGGCGGGCGAATTCGACGAGCTCCGCGACTACGTTCTGGGCCGCTACTACTCGACGCGTGCACAATAAGAGGATGACGACCACCACCGAATCGCAGGGCTTGTTGGTGCAGCTGCTGGATCCGTCCAACCGCGCCGATCCCTATCCGGTCTACCGGCAGATCCTGGAACGCGGGCCGCTGGTCTTACCGGAGGCCCACCTCGTCGTGTTCTCGTCGTTTCAGGATTGCGGCGACGTGCTGCGTCACGCGTCGTCGGCCAGCGATCGGCTGAAGTCCGCCGTCACCCAGCGCGAGATCGCCAAGGGCGCTCCGGCCCGGCCGTTCGGGCAGCCGGGCTTTCTCTTCCTGGATCCGCCCGACCACACCCGGCTGCGCAAGCTCGCCCAGCAGGCGTTCGCCCCGAAGCGGGTCAGGGCGCTCGAGGCCGACATCGTCTCGATGGTCGACTCGCTGCTCGATCGCATCGACGCGGCAGGCAGGTTCGACGTCATCGAGGACCTCGCGCATCCGCTCCCGGTCGCCGTGATCTGTCGGATGCTGGGCGTGCCGATCGAGGACGAGCCCGAATTCAGCAGGGCCTCCGCCCTATTGGCGCAGGGGCTCGACCCCTTCACCACGTTCACCGGTGAGGTGCCCGAAAGCTTCCAGGAGCGTCTGAAGGCCGGGCACTGGTTGCGGGGATACCTCGCCGAACTCATCGAGGAACGGCGGGCTACGCCGCGCGAGGATCTGATAACCGCTCTGATCGCGGCGGAGGAGGACGGCGATCAGCTGACCACCGAAGAGATCGTCGCGACCTGCAACCTGCTGCTGATCGCGGGCCACGAGACGACCGTGAACTTGATCGCCAACGCGATTCTGGCGATGTTGCGGCATCCGCAACACTGGGCCGCACTCGCGGCGGATCCCGAACGTGCCTCGTCGATCATCGAGGAGACGCTGCGATGGGATCCGCCGGTACAGATGGCCGGGCGGTACGCCGCAGACGACGTGACGATCGGTGACGTCGTCGTACCGAAGGGTGAGACGATGATGGTCCTTCTCGCTGCCGCACAACGTGATCCGACGGCATTTCAGAGCCAGGACGAGTTCGACCCGGACCGCGAGGTCATCCGGCACTTGGCATTTGGTCACGGCCTGCACTTCTGCCTCGGTGCACCGCTGGCCCGGCTGGAGGCGAGGGTGGCGCTGTCCGCGGTGACCGCGCGGTTCCCCAACGCCCGACTCGATGGCGAGGCGGCGTACAAGCCGAACGTGACCCTGCGTGGATTGGCTTCGCTGCCCGTCGCCGTCTAGACGGTGCTTCAACTCCCGCGAGCGCCCGTGTTTGTACACCGACGCGCCGGTTCCGTTGTACAAAGCCGCACACTCACGCAACAAGCCGCTGTGCGGCGTGTGGTGCGAGCGTGCGCAGATGCACGCCGCAGATCGGCGTGTCGCGTACAGACGCGCACGTTCGCGGGGAGGACGGGGGAGCCGGGAAGGACGGGGGAGCGGGGAGGACGGGGGAGCGGCTACAGCGGATTGAGGATGCGGTCCAGGAACTGGCGGGTGCGCTCTTCCTTGGGGTTGCCGATGACCTCGTCGGGCGTGCCCTTCTCCAGGATGATGCCCTGATCGGTGAACAGCACCTGATTGGAAACCTGCTTGGCGAACTGGATCTCGTGCGTGACGATCACCAGCGTCCAACCCTCGACCGCCAGATCCTTGATCACCGACAGCACCTCGCCGACCAACTCGGGGTCGAGCGCCGAGGTCGGCTCGTCGAACAGCACCAACTTGGGTTTGAGCGCCAGTGCCCTGGCGATCCCGACGCGCTGCTGCTGACCGCCGGACAGCTGATACGGGTACTGGTCCTTCTTGGCGGCCAGCCCAACCTGGTCGAGCAACTCGACGGCCTCGGCGACGACCTCGTCCTTCGGCCGCTTCTGCACGATGACCGGTCCCTCGATGACGTTCTCCAGCACCGTCTTGTGGGGAAACAGATTGTGCCCCTGAAACACGAATCCGCTGCGCGACTGGAACCTGCGCACTTCGGGTTTGGGCACTGGCTTGGAGAAGTCGAGCTCGACGTCGTCCACCCGGATCACTCCGGCATCGGCCCTGTCGAGCGCGTTGAGCGACCGCAACAGCGTGGTCTTGCCCGAACCCGACGGCCCGATGATGGCGGTCGCCGTGCCCCGCTCCACGGTGAACGAGACGCCCTTGAGAACCTTGTTGTCGCCGAACGCCTTCTCGACGCCTTCGGCGGTGACCCGGTACTCGACCTCGTCCGTCTTGCCTTCGATCCTGTCTTCGATCCCGTTGTCGGTCATCGCGCCACATACCTTTCCAGTCGGCGTTCGAGGCGGCTCTGGCCGAACGAGAGCACCAGGCAGATCACCCAGTAATACACGGCGGCAGTGCCGTACAGCGCGAAGAACTCGAACGTCGGCGCCGCGACGTTCTGAGCGGTGCGGAACAGTTCGGTCACCAGGATGGTCGACGCCAGCGAGGTGTCCTTGACCAGTGAGATCAGCGTGTTCGACAACGGCGGGACGGCGACCCGGGTGGCTTGGGGCAGGATGATGCGGCGCAGCGCACCGACGTAGTTGAAACCGATGGTCTCGGACGCCTCCCACTGACCCTTCGGGATGCTCTGGATCGACGACCGGATGATCTCGGCGGCGTAGCCACCGACGTTGAGGCTGAACGCGATGATGGCGGCGGGGAACGGGTCGATCCTGATGCCGAACTCGGGCAGTGCGAAGAAGACGATGAACAGCTGCACCAGTAGCGGGGTGCCGCGGATCAGCGAGATGTAGAACCGGGCGACGTTGGAGAGCACCCTGTTCTTCGACAGCCTGGCCAGCGCCACCCCGAGCGCGATGATCAGGCCGACGATGAAGCTGATGATCGTCAGCGGGATGGTCACCGTGATCGCCGCCTTGGCCAGCGGCCACAGGTTGTCGGCGATGAGCTTCCACGCCGAGCGCGGCTGCACCTGCTCCTGGCCTGCCTGCGCGGGGGCTCCGGAAACGTTGGCCTTCAGGTACTTGTTCGAGATCGTCGGAAGGGTGCCGTCGCTGCTCAGTTCCTTCAGCGCCTTGTTGAGTTCCGGCAGCAGCCCGCTGTCCTTGCGCGCGGCGAAGCCCTGCTCGCTCTTCTCGGATGTCTCCGCGGCGATCTTGACCGTCTTGTCCCCGGTCTCGGCGAGGTATTGGTAGACCGCGATGCTGTCGTTGACGACGACGTCCACCCGGCCCTGGTTCAGTAGTTTGATGGCCTGGGCGAAACCGTCGACCGACTCGACCCTGGCGCCATTGGCACGGGCCAGTTCCGCCCAGTTGCTGGTGGGGTTCTCGGCTGCGACCTTGCCCTTGAGGTCGGCAAGCGACTTGATGGAGTTGTCGTCGGCCCGGGTGACGATGACGCCCTGGCCGATGGCATACGGATCGGACAGGTCGTACTTGGCCTTGCGCTCGTCGTTGATGGTGACCTGGTTGGCGACGATGTCGAATCGGTTGGCCTCCAACGCCGCGAACATCGAATCCCACGGTGTCTCAACGAATTCGACCCGCACACCGAGCTTGTCGCCGACCGCCTTCGCCACGTCGACGTCGTAGCCGACCAGCTGGCCGCTCTCGTCGTGGTAGCTGAACGGGGCGTAGACGCCCTCCGTGCCGACACGCAGCACGCCTGCGGACTGGATTCGGTCGGCCTTGTTCGAGTCCGGCGCCCCGCAGGCTGCTGCAGCGAGCACCGCCACCAGCAGGATTACCGCGAGCAGCGCTCGACGAAGGTAATAGGTCACCGGCGGAACCTAGCAACTAGCTGGGTGTCGCGGAATACTTCTGCTCATCCCAGCCGATATGTCCAGGGATGCCGTGGTAGCCGCGCCGGATCGAACTCCGAAAGCATTCCGTCGAGGGTGGCCGAGCCGAAGCCCAGCGACGCGGCGATTCGAGCCAGCGCCCGCGGTGCGCCGATGTCGCCGACCGTCACCGCACCGTCGCGCTTGGCCAGTCGCTTGCCGTCGCCGTTCAGCACCAGCGGCACGTGCGCGTAGACCGGTTGCGGACAACCGAGCAGCGAGCCCAGATACGCCTGTCTCGGTGACGACGACAGAAGGTCGTCACCGCGCACCACCTGATCGACCCCGTTGGCGGCGTCGTCAACCACCACCGCGAGGTTGTACGCAGGGACACCGTCGCCGCGGCGCAGCACGAAGTCGTCGACGACTCCGGTGTAGTCGCCGTGCAGGAGGTCCGTCACGGTGAACTCGGCGACCTCCGAGCGCAAGCGCAGCGCAGGGGGCCGGCCAGTGGCCCGCCGGGCGGTCCGCTCCTCGTCGGTGAGATATCGGCAGGTGCCCGGGTATGCCCCCTCCGGCGCGTGGGGCGCGCGTGGTGCCTGTTGGATGTCCTTTCTGCTGCAGTGGCATTCGTAGGTCAGTCCGCGCGCGACCAGATCGCCGACCACGGCGTCGTAGCGACGTTCGTGGGCGCTCTGGTACTCGGGGGGCTCGTCCCACCCCAGGCCGACCGCGGCGAGGTCGCGGAGCTGACGCGCGGCGACGTCGTCGGACGTGCGGTCATCGAGATCCTCGACGCGGATCAGGAACCGGCGCCCCGTCGAGCGGGCGAAGAGCCAGGCCAACACCGCAGTGCGGACGTTGCCGATGTGCAGGTCCGCCGACGGGCTTGGCGCGAACCGGCCTGCGGGGCTCATCGCCGCAATCTAGACCAGCGTCCCGGTCCCAGGCAGCACGGCTGCGAGTTCGGCACGGCAACTCGTGCCGGTCTTGGCCATCGCGTTGTAGACGTGACTCTCGACGGTGCGCACGGAAACCGTCAGTCGTTCGGCGATCTCCCGGTTGGACAACCCGTCGACGAGCATCATCACGATCTCGAACTCGCGCTCGGTGAGCGGCAGGTGTTGGGCGGCCTTGCGGAGCGCAGGTGTCACTGCGCGGCCGCACTGCTCTGCGAGTCGCTGTGCGCGGGCCGCGCATCCCAACGCCGAACCGCGCAGTCCGACGCCTCGGTGGGCCACGGCCGAATGGGCCGCCGCATCGATGGCCGCGATGCGATCACCCATGCGCTCGAAGTCTTGCGATACCGCCGTCATCGCCGCACCGTCGTCGGTGCGCAGCGCCTCGGCGAAACTGGCTGCGAACCCGACGCGTGGCCCTTCGACGATCGCTTGCAGCCCGCGTAGCCGCGGCGAACACGTGCGGTCGCCGAACTGCGTCGCCGTCTGCAGGCACATCACCTCGGCGGCGAATTGACCTCTCTCGCAGCAGGTATCGGCCGCCTGCCGCAGGGTTGCGATCGCTTCGCTGACCGCGCCGTGGACCGCCCCGACCCACGCCCTCGCGAGCAGGTGCTCGTAATTCAGGTACTGCCAGCTCGGGTGGCGCCGCTCCTCGAGGAGTTCGAGTGAGGCGCTGGACTCCTCGGCCGCACCGCGCATCGCCAGTGCCACCACTAGCGCGAGCTGATACCGGTATCCGAACCCGATCGTGTCCCCCGCCGAGGTCAGGGAATCGACCAGCGGCTCCAGCAACGAGATGGCGGTGGTCAGTCTGCCTGCGCCAAGGGCGGACCGGCCTGCCACGCCTGCGCTGAGGAATTGCCCCGCAC
>NZ_JBOGDD010001259.1:0-5544 GCF_050701675.1 Mycobacterium sp.
GCTCGGAGAGGCGCCACAATTGAACACGGCCCCGATGTACTGGGGTGGGATCGACGTCGAACGGTCACATCTGCTGAGCCACCTGTCGTCGCTATTGATCAGGCCCGTCACCGGGGGTGAGCCGATCGTCGGCCCATCGCTCTCGAGTGCCCAACGCGAGGAGTTGGCGGCGCGGATCGGCGCCGTGCCGTGGCACTGGGTCGGTCAGGAGCTGCCGCAGTTCTCCTCTGCGCCGACCGATCACGGGCCGAACGGACTGTCGCCCGGGAGTACGGGGATGCGTCTGTTCACCGTCGCCCAGCGCGGCGGGTATGCACCCATGGCCGGCGGGCTCGGCTACCTGCTGGCCCCCGGCAATGCCGCCTACCGGATGAACACCGTTGCAGCCAAGGATATCTGGGTACGCACACCCACCCGGGTGACGGCGGAGCGCACACCCGCCCCCGCAGTGGAACTGCCCGCGATCACGCCAAGCCCGACCCGCGCGGTCAGCTCGCCGCGCGTGTTGGCCGACCTGTTCTGGCTCGGCCGCTATTCCGAGCGCGCGGAGAGCATGGCGAGGTTGCTCAACGTCACGCGGGACCGCTATCACGAATACCGCTACCGCCAGGACATGGCGGGCAGTGAGTGCGTCCCGGTGCTGTTGGCCGCGCTCGGGCGCATCACCGGCACCGACACCGGAGCCGCCGGCGACGACGCCGAGATGATCGCGATCGCGCCGACCACCCTGTGGTCACTCACCGCCGACCGCCACCGGTCGGGTTCCTTGGCGCAGTCCGTGGAACGCCTTGGGCTGGCCGCCCGCTCGGTGCGTGACCAGATGTCGAACGACACCTGGATGGTGCTTGCCGCGGTGGACCGAGCGGTGATGCGCACCTCTGGGGCGCCGCCCGATTCGCACACCGAGGGCCAGGGCTACCTCGCCGACGCGCCCAGTCAGACCCTCGCGGGGATGCTGGCGTTGTCCGGTGTGGCCGCGGAGTCGATGGTGCACGACGTCGGCTGGCGGCTGATGGACATCGGCAAGCGCATCGAGCGGGGTGTCTGGTTGACGGCGTTGATGCGCGCGACGCTAGTGCAGGTCCGTAGCCCTGGCGCCGAGCAGACGATCACGGAGTCGACACTGGTGGCGTGCGAGTCATCGGTGATCTACCGCAGGCGCACCCTCGGCGTGGTGAGCGTCGCCGCGGTGGCGGACCTGGTGCTGTTCGACGAGGAGAATCCGCGGTCATTGGCGTATCAGTTCGAGAGGTTGCGCGTGAATCTCAAGGCGCTTCCCTCGTCGTCCGGGTCCACTCGGCCCGAGCGACTCATCGAGGAGGTCGGCGCACGCCTGCGCAGGCTCGATCCCGCCGACCTCGAGGACGTCACCGACGGGACGCGGGCCGAGCTGGACGGTCTGTTGAGCAGCATCCACGCCGATCTGCGCGAGCTGTCCCGCGTGATCACCGCGGCCCACCTGTCACTGCCCGGTGGGATGCAGCCGTTGTGGGGTCCGGACGAACGCAGGGCCCTCCCGTGATCCGGCGGGCAGGAGCGCAGCGACATGGGATTTGATGGAGACATGGGTCCGATCCCCGTGGTCGGCAGCAGGTCCTACGAGGTTACGCACCGGACGATGTATCACTACTCCGACGACGTCACCAGTTCCTATGGTCGGGGGTTCCTCACCCCGCGGGATTTGACGGGGCAGCGGTGCCTGACCCACGAGTTGGTGATCGAACCCGAGGCCGCCGACAGTTCGACGAGCCGCGACGGCTACGGAAACACGAGCTCGTACTTCCACGTCACCGAGCGCCACCGTGCGCTGACCATCACCAGCCATTCGATCGTCGAGGTCGACCCGCCACCCCCAGGTCTGTACGCCAGCGGGTCGGCGCTCGCGCCGTGGGAGATCTCGCGCCCCGTCGGCACGGATGGTGCCCTTGCCGTCGAGTTCACCCTCGACCTTCAGCAGCCCGAGATCACCGCGGCCGTCCGCGACTACGCCGCGCCCAGTTTCCAGCCGGAACGGCCGCTGATCGACGTGCTGCGGGACCTGAACACCAGGATCAATCACGACTTCACCTACCGGTCCGGCTCGACGACGGTGTCCACCCAGGTCGGCGAGGTTTTGGCCGCCGGTGAAGGGGTATGTCAGGATTTCGCCCGGCTGGCGATCGCCTGCCTGCGCGCCAACGGTCTCGCCGCCAGCTACGTCTCCGGCTATCTCGCGACGGACCCACCGCCTGGGAGGGAACGCATGGTCGGGATCGACGCGACGCACGCGTGGGCCTCGGTGTGGACACCGCACAGTCAATGGTTGGGATTCGATCCCACCAACGACCAGATGGTCGACGAGCGTTACGTGGTGGTGGGTTTCGGTCGTGACTACGCCGACGTGCCACCGTTGCGCGGCATCATCTACACCGACTCCGAGAGCAGCAAGATCGACGTGTCCGTCGACGTGGCGCCCTACGACGGAGGAATTCTTCATGCGTGACTTCATCTGTCCCAACTGTGGTCAGCACCTGGCCTTTGAGAACTCGGTGTGTCTGTCGTGCAAGAGCAAGCTGGGATTCTCGCTCGATGACATGGCCTTTCTGGTGATCGCCTCCGGAGCCGAGAGTGAACACGGGGGCGCCGTTGACGCCAGCGAATATCAGTTGTGCGCGAACCTGCATGCGGCTCAGTGCAATTGGCTCGTAAGGGTGGCACCAGTGCGCAGGTTGTGCACGTCGTGCGCGTTGACCCGCACCCGGCCGAACGACGCCGACAAGCCGGCCATGGGGGCGTTCGCGACCGCGGAGCGGGCCAAGAGGCGCCTCATCGTCGAGCTGGTCGACCTCAAGCTGCCGATCGTCGGGCGCGACGAGGACTCGAACTACGGCCTGGCGTTCGACCTGCTCTCCAGTGAGTTCGAGAAGGTCTTCACCGGCCACCAGGACGGTGTGATCACCGTCGACCTCGCCGAGGGCGACGACGTGCACCGCGAGCAGCTGCGCGTGGCGATGGCCGAGCCCTACCGCACGCTGCTCGGGCACTTCCGGCACGAGATCGGCCACTACTACTATTACCGGCTCGTCGGTGCCGCTCCACAGTATCAGCAGCAGGCGCGAGAACTGTTCGGCGACACCGAGTCCGACTACCAGGCGGCCCTGGATCGGCACTACGGTGAGGGCGCGCCCCCGGGCTGGGAGAAGACCTACGTGTCGTCCTACGCGACGATGCATCCCGCAGAGGACTGGGCGGAGACCTTTGCGCACTATCTGCACATTCGGGACACCCTCGACACCGCCGCGGCGTTCAGCTTCGCGCCTGCCTCGGCCACGTTCGAACGAAGGAACCTGGGGCCCAGCGGCTTCGACTCCATCATCGAGATGTGGCTACCCCTGTCGTGGGCGCTCAACATGGTCAACCGGTCAATGGGTCACGACGACCTCTACCCGTTCGTCCTGCCCACGAAGGTTCTGGAGAAGATGCGGTTCATCCACACGGTGATCGACGAGGTGACCTCTGATCCGGCCAAACTTGCCTCGGCGGCAGGTGTCTAGCGACTGAGCAAGCTTTCTGCGGTGGCCAACATCGTGTCCGCGACGGAACGTGGCTGCCAGCCAAGAACTTCGGTGGCCTTGGTGGTGGACAACTTCTTCGGCGCCCCGAGCAGTCCCGCGAGTTCGCGAAGGGCGGGAACGGCCCTGGCACCTGCTCGGATCACCCAGTCGGGAGCTTCCAGGCGGGGCACGCGTCGGCCCCGCGGGCCGAGGCGGGACCGCAGCATCGCGGCGATCTGCGGCAGCGTCACTGGCTGACCCGCCGCGGCCAGGAATCGCTGGCCGATCGAGTCTGGGTTCGCCAGGGCCCGGACGTGCAGATCGGCGACGTCGCGCACGTCGACCACGGCGAACGACGCCCGTGGCAAGAGCGGCGGCTTGCCCGCGAGGAGGCCTTCGACGATCCGTATCGACGTAGCGATGTCGGGGCCGAGCACCGGCCCGAAGATGCCGACGGGATTGATTACCGACAGGTCGACGTCATGGGTGGCGGCGAAATCCCAAGCGTCGCGTTCGGCGAGCGTCTTGGACTTGACGTAGGGGGATACGGGCCCGGTCGGATCGGTCCAGTCCGTCTCGTCATAGGGCTCGCCGGATGGCTTGGGGCCGTAGCCGATCGCCGCGAACGACGACGTCATCACGACCCGTCGCGCGCCTGCATCTGCGGCGGCCCGCAACACCCGCGCCGTGCCCTGCCGCGCAGGGACGATCACGTCGTTCTCGTCCTTGGGCTGACGGCTCGGGAACGGCGACGCCACGTGTAGCACGGATGCACACCCGGTCACGGTTGCGCGCCACCCGGTGTCGAGGGTGAGGTCGGCGATGGCGAATTCAAGTTGGTCGGTGGCGACGCCGGCGCGCTGCAAGGAACGACGGACGTCGGCTTCGCGGGCCGGGGAGCGGACCGTCGTGCGTACCGGGTGCCCGTCGGCGAGAAGGTGCAGAATGACGTGTCCGGCAAGGAATCCCGAGCCACCGGTGACCAGGATGCGATCATCCACGGTGCGCTCCCTCGTCGTCGAGCAGGCGGCCGCCGAGGTCGATGATGGTGGGGATGATCTCGGCCTCGGCCTTCGCGTCGCCGCGCTCCCTTGCTTCCCACATCTGAGCCTTGGCGCTGACGTAGCGCTCGCGCAGGCGTAGCCGGGCGATCTCGTCGTGCAACCGGGCGGCGTGCGCCTCGAACAACCTGCGTTGATCGCTGATCGCGTCGGCCCCGCGTCGGGTGTTGGCGACGTAGCGCCGGATGTCTGCGACCGACATCCCGCTTCCTCGTAGGCAACTCAAGGACTCGATGGTGTTGACCAGTTCGGGTGGATATCGGCGGTGTCCGCTGCTGGCGTCTCTCGGCACGGCGTCGATCAGCCCGATGCGCTCGTAGTAGCGCAGGGCCGACTCCGCCAGTCCGGTGCGACGGGACACCTGCTGAATGGTCAGATCGCGGGCGGCGGCCGGGATCGTGTCGGTGGTCATGGTCCCAGTCTGCCGAACTTGAAGCGCTTCAAGTCAAGAGCGTGACTGTGCTTGACCTGTGGCTAACCTTGGAGCAGCATCACGCGCATGATTCGTACCCGCGGTGTCCGCCTCGGCGCCGCCCTCTTCATCGGCGTCGCCGTCCTCGGGCTCAGCGGCTGCGGCAAGGAAATCGACGCCGGGAGTGCACAGAAGTCGGTCACCGACTTCGTGGCGCAGAACACGAAGTTCACCCCGAAGGACGTGAAGTGCCCCTCGGGTATCGAGGCGAAGGTCGACGTCGAGTTCGACTGCACCTTCACCGGTCCCGACGGGGACTACGTCGCGCATCTGAAGATCACCAAGGTCGACGGATCCAACGTGGAGTACGACGTGGAGACGAAGCTCGCCTAACGAGTGTCGCGCCCGTCGAGTGGGCCGTTCACAGCGGTTGTCCCGTGACGCCGGACGCCAGCAGCCTCCTGGCGTCGGTGCCCCCGTCGAGCGCGCGAGTGGTGCGGTGCACGATCTGCCAGCGTCCGTCTCTACGCTGCAGCCG
>NZ_JBOGDD010001260.1:0-5339 GCF_050701675.1 Mycobacterium sp.
GGTCGGCGTTGGGGTCGACGGCGCCGTCGAGGATCATCGCGCGGACGTTCTGCGGGTAGGCCTCTGCGTACGCAGCCCCGATGCGGGTGCCGTACGAGTAGCCGAGATATGTGAGCTTCTGGTCGCCGAGCGTGGCGCGGATGGAGTCGAGATCCTTTACCACGCTTTCCGTTCCGACGTTGGCGAGAAAGTCGTCGCCCATCTTCTCGACGCAGCGCGCGACGAAGTCCTTTGTCTCCGACTCGATGTGTGCGACACCCTCCGGCGTGTAGTCGACCTGGGGGTCCGCCCTGAGCTTGTCGTTGTCTGCGTCCGAGTTGCACCACACCGCCGGGGTGGACAATCCCACCCCACGCGGATCGAAACCCACCAGGTCGAAGCGCTGCCGGACCGACTCCGGGATGGCGCCGACCAGCGAAGCGGCAGCCTGGACACCCGACTCACCGGGACCACCCGGGTTGACGACCAGCGAACCGATCTTCTGCCCGGTCGCCTTGAACCGGATCATCGCGATCCTCGCGACGTCACCGTCTGGCTTGGCGTAATCGACGGGCACCGACAGCATTCCGCATTCGGCGCCCGCAGGAATGCGAACGTCCGAGGCCGCGAGGTCACACTGCGACCAGTCGATCGGCGATCCCGGCCGTGGCGTCGCGATCACGCCGCGCCCATCGACCAACTTGCTGCAGCCCGCCACGAGCAGCACCACCATGGCGGCCGCAAGGACCCCGCGTCTGAGGTTCATGGCTGTCCATGCTGCCATGGACCCTCATCAGCGCAGTTGAGGGCGGCGCCCCGCGGCTAGTGCGTCGCGCTGATCAGCTCCTTCAGAGCCGCGGCGAAGTCGTCGGCCATGTCCCACAGATCCGGCAGCAATTCGGGGCAGGAGATCAGGCCGACGTCGAGCGTGCCGTTGAGCGACATCACCGTGATGTTCAGCCCCGAACCGTGGAAGATCGGTCCGAGCGGATACATCCCCTTCACCTGTGCGCCCAGGAAGAACAGCGGAACCTGCGGTCCAGGCACGTTGGAGACGACCAGGTTGTGCACGGGCAGGGCGCTGGTCAGCCGGCTCGACGCGTAGACACGCATCGCGACGCCGAACACCGCGGGAGCCGCAAACTGCGACCAGTCCTGCAGTAGCGTCGCACCGATTGCCGCACTGTGTTGTTTGGCAACGGAATTCGCGTCGGCAATGGCCTTCAGTCGCTGACCCGGATCCTCGACGTTGGTCTCCAGACTGGCGAACATCCCCGAAACCTGGTTGCGGCCGGGCCGGTCGGACTTTTCGTGCACGGACACCGGAACCATGGCGACGAGGGTGTTCTCGGGTAGCTCGTCGCGGTCGAGCAGGTACTTGCGCAGCACCCCGGCCACCAGCGCCATCACCACGTCGTTGACCTTGACGCCGAAGTGGTTCTTGACGGTCTTGATGTCCTCGAGGTCGAGTTGCGCGAAGGCGACGTTGCGGTGCGCGGTGACGGTGGCGTTGAAGCGCGTCTTGGGTGCGGCGAACGGCGCCGCCATGGTCAATCCGCTGCGCGCCCGCTTGACGGTGTCGACGACCGTCGAGAGCGTGGAGGGCAGCACGTTGAGCAGCTTGAGCGGGCGGGTGGCGTACTTGATGGCGCCGCTGACCGCGATCTCCAAGTCCGATCCACCGCCAACGCCGTCGACCGGGCTCGGCGGCGGAGCGTCGGCCTCGGTGGTGCAGAGCTGCGACATGAGATTCGCGCCGGTGACGCCGTCGACGCCCGCGTGGTGCACCTTGGTCATCACCGCGAGTCGGCCGCCGGCGTGCGCATCGGTGCCCGCGACGTTCTCGATCACCCACATCTCCCACAGCGGCCGACTGCGATCCAGGTTGAGCGAGGCGATGTGCCCGCAGATCTCCCCCAGTTCGACGCGGCCGCCCGGTGCGGGGAGACCGATGCGGTGCAGGTGTCTGTCGACGTCGAAGTCCTTGTCCTCCACCCACACCGGGTGATCGAGGTTGAATCGGTTGTCACCGAGCTTCTCGCGGAACTCCGGCATCGCCTTGATGCGCAGACTCAGCGCGTCGCGCAGTCGGTCGAAGGTGTAGCCACCGGGGATGGTCGCGGTGTCGATTTCGAGGATCGAACACACGTGCAAGGGCTGCGATGGCGTTTCGAGATACAGGAAGCTGGCGTCAAGTCCGCTGAGCCTTTGCATTCCGCGATGTTAGGCCCGCCACCCGTCCAGGTGTGAGGAACCGCACTTCACCAAGAGTTCATCTTCTCGGGTGTGAGTGGCAGACTTTGGGTGTCAGACGACCCGGGGACCCGAATGGGCCTCGAGGAACGAATCGACGAGATTAGGGACAATGATGTCTGAACAGACGGTTTACGGTGCTGCCTCCGATACGTCCAAGCCGCGCACGAAGGTGCGCACCCACCACTTGCAGAAGTGGAAGGCCGAGGGCCACAAGTGGGCCATGCTGACGGCGTACGACTTCTCCACCGCAAGGATCTTCGACGACGCCGAGATTCCCGTGCTGCTGGTGGGCGATTCCGCGGCGAACGTGGTCTACGGCTACGACACCACGGTGCCGGTGACGGCCGACGAGCTGATTCCGTTGGTGCGTGGCGTGGTGCGCGGCGCCCCACACGCGCTGGTGGTGGCCGACCTTCCGTTCGGCAGCTACGAAGGTGGCGCTGCTCAAGCCCTGGCGACGGCGACGCGTTTCATGAAGGAGACCGGCGCCGCCGCGGTGAAGCTCGAGGGTGGTGAGCGGGTCGCCGATCAGATCGCGACGCTGACGCAGGCAGGCATTCCGGTGGTCGCGCACATCGGCTTCACGCCGCAGAGTGTCAACGGGCTCGGCGGATTCCGCGTCCAGGGTAGGGGTGACGCCGCCGAGCAGACCGTGCACGACGCCATCGCGGTGGCGGAGGCAGGGGCGGTCGCCGTGGTACTGGAGATGGTGCCCGCAGAATTGGCCACCCAGATCACCGGCAAGCTGACCATTCCCACGGTGGGCATCGGCGCGGGCCCCAACTGCGACGCGCAGGTGTTGGTCTGGCAGGACATGGCGGGGATGACGGCGGGCAAGACGGCGAAGTTCGTCAAGCGTTTCGGTGACGTCGGCGGCGAATTACGCCGGGCGGCAACGCAGTACGCCAATGACGTGGCGACCGGGACCTTCCCGGCCGAGGAGCACTCCTTCTAGTCAGCCGGTGAATTCGGGTCTGCGCTTGCCGAGGAAGGCGGCGATGCCCTCCTTGCCGTCGACGCCGTCGGCGTTCTCCGAGATCAACCGCGCCTCGTCGTCAAGCTGGTCCTCGTAATTCGAGGCGTAGGTGGTCAGCAGCAGCTTCTTGACCGCGGAGTTGGACTTCCTTGCGCCAGTGGCGATTCGGGCCGCGAGCTCATCCAGCCTCGCGGACAGCTCCGCGTCGGGAACGACGGCGGTCACCAGACCCCACTCCAGCGCCTCGGCGGCCGACAGCACTCGATTGGTGATCATCAGCTCCTGGGTCCTGCGCAGGCCGACGAGGCGCGGCAGCAGATACGACGAGCTGCCGTCGGGGCTGAGGCCCACCTTGGTGTAGGCCATCGTGAACGACGCCGACTCGCCGGCGAGAACCAGGTCACCCGACACCCCGAGCGGGAAGCCGGCCCCGGCGGCCACTCCGTTGACGGCGGTGATCAGCACGGCGTCCATCCGCGCGAACGTCGCCATCGCGCGGTGCAGGTCGTCGGCGATGCCCTTGACGTAGGCGCCGGCACTGGGGGCGGCCGCCATGGCCTTGAGATCTCCGCCCGCACTGAAGAACTTGCCCGCACCCGTGAGGGTGACCACCTTCGTCGCGTCGGTCTCGCACAGCGCCGCCGCCGCGGCGAGCTCGCGGCACAACGTGTCGTTGAGGCCGTTCGCGGCGTCGGGCCGATTGAGAACGATGCTGGTGACGGGTCCGGACTTGGCGAACTTCAGCGTTTCGAAATCGGTCATGGCGAAACGCTATCGCACGGCTTTCGGGGTTACGCCCTCACCACGATGTGTAATGCCGCGCAATGAAGCCCACGGGTGCCCTTCGCCGCAGCCGAACCGAGGCGACGTCGTCCGTTCACCTCAATGTGGCAACCTGTTCACGAATTTCGAGCAACGAGACTGCTGCCCAACTGAAGGTGAACATGCCAGCTGACAAGCGCAAACCGTCCCGCCACACGGAGGTCGAGCGCAAGTTCGCGGTCGTCGAGGGCACCGTCTCCCCGTCGTTCGAGGGTCTGTCGTCCATCGCCCGGGTGGAACGCTCGCCGGTGCAACGGCTCGACGCGGTGTACTTCGACACCCCGGGGCAGGACCTTGCCGCGCACCGCGTCACGCTGCGCCGTCGCACCGGCGGACCCGATGCCGGCTGGCACCTGAAGCTTCCCGCCGGAGCCGACGCCAGAACCGAGGTCCGCACGCCCCTCGGTGAGGCGGGCCGTCCCGATGACTCGGTACCCGACCAGCTGCGTGACGTCGTCCTCGCGATCGTGCGCGACCACCCCCTGGCCCCGGTGGCGCGGATCTCGACCAGCCGCACCGTCGACGTCTTGTACGGGCACGACGGCGCGGCGCTTGCCGAGTTCTGCGATGACACGGTGCACGCGTCGGCCGAGGGCAACGGGGAACCCCAGGAGTGGCGCGAATGGGAGCTCGAGCTCGCTGAGGGAGCCGGCGCCGAAAGCGGCGCCGCCCTGCTGGACCGGCTGGCGAACCGCCTGTTCGACGCGGGGGCCGAACCCGCCGGGCACGGGTCGAAGTTGGCGAAGGTATTACAGACCCCCGATCCCGGGCTGGCACCGCACTCCGAGGACCCGGTGCATCGCGCGGTGGCCGAACAGATCGAAGAGCTGCTGGTGTGGGACAGGGCCGTGCGCGCCGACGCATGGGATTCCGTGCACCAGATGCGGGTGGTGACCCGCAAGATCCGCAGCCTGGTGAAGGGGTCCGAGGAGTCGTTCGGGCTCTCCGACGACGCCCCCCTTCTCGACGAACTTCGGGAGCTGGCCGGGGTCTTGGGCGTGGCACGCGACGCCGAGGTGCTCGCCGAGCGATACGAGCGGGCATTGGACGAACTGCCTGCCGAACTGGTCCGCGGACCGGTCCGGGAGCGACTGATCGACGGTGCCAAACTCCGTTACAAGGCCGGGTTGCGACGGTCCCTGACGGCGATGCGATCCGACCGCTACTTCCGCATGCTCGACGCGCTCGACGCACTCCGATCGGCTGGACCAGCGGCGACCACCACGGGCGAACCACCAAGGCAGACGACCGTCGAGTCGGCGTACCGGAAGGTGCGCAAGGCGTCGAAGGCGGCGCAGTCCGCCCG
>NZ_JBOGDD010001261.1:0-5988 GCF_050701675.1 Mycobacterium sp.
GGTCTTCACATCAATCATGATCTACCTCTACGCAACTAATGCCAATGAATACAACCTCGGGCCATCATCCAGCCCAAAACCCATCAAGCACAACCGAAGCGGCCGCGTGTCGTATTCCACGGACCCGGTGTTCCGCGGCCCACTCCCGCGTGACGTGGGCGTTCCCAGTTGCGCGCGACCGAGGGACTTCCGAAATCACTACGGTCGCGTCAATTACCTGGGAGCCGTCGGCGTCGTCCGAACGGATGACGGTTTCTCGAGGATCGCGTGGAGGAAACGTTATCGGACGTCTCGGCGATAGGCCCTTCATGACGGTCACGCTTTCGCAGGAAACTCCGAACCCGGTCCGCCCGCGCCCGGAACTCGCACCCCGCGAGAGAGAAGTTCTGCTGGCGTGGATCCTCTGCGACAACAAGGACGACGTGGCGCGGCAGCTCGAGATCTCGGCCACCACGGTCCGTACGCACGTGCAGCGGATCCGGGACAAGTACGCCGCAGTGGGTCGACCCGCGTCGACCAAGGCCGCACTGGTGGCCCGCGCCATCCAGGACGGGCTGGTCGACGTCAACGACCTGTGACCCCCCTGGCGCGAACCACCTGCTCGACGCGCCGGGCGGCCGCGTGCGGGTCTTCGTGCTCCCAGATCCGGACGCTGGCCCACCCGGCGTCGGCCAGGCGCCCGTCGGTGTCGCGGTCCCGTGAGCGGTTGCCCTCGACCTTCTCCGCCCAGAACTTCGCATTCGCCGTAGCCACGGTGTGATGTTCCGGGCAGCCGTGCCAGAAGCAGCCGTCGAGGAACACCGCGACCTTGGCCCTCGGGAACACCAGATCGGCCGTCCGCCGGAGCTCGGCCAGCGGTTTCGCCGAGACGCGGTAGCGAAGTCCCAGCGCGTGGACCGCCGACCGCAGGGCCAGCTCCGGCTTGGTGTCACGGCTCTTGTTGGACTGCATGCGCGCCCGCGCCTCAGGTGAGGACGCCCAGGACTCGGCCATGGAGCCAGCCTATTGACCGACGGCGCGCCGCTACACCTGACCGATCTTGTCGGAACCGCTGAATACCATTGCTCACGTGATCCGCCGCGGCCGCCGAACAGACAACTCTTCGCAGGTCGCAGTGCGTTGATGACCGAGACACAGCAGAGCACTGCCCGACGACGGCCCAGCGTCGACACCGGGTTCGAACAGTTCCGCACCCGCAACGGAACCTACGAGCGCGTCCTGACCCGTCGAGACGGTCGCAAGACGGCCAGCGCGTTGGCCGGCTACACCGGCCGCGATGCCCGGCCCACGTCGGCAGACGAGGCCGAACGTGCGTGGCTGCAGAGCAGGGTCCCGCCCCCGTGCGGCGCATCGCGGTCGTCGTTGCGCGTCGTCGATCTGTTCTCGGGTTGCGGGGGCCTCTCGATTGGCTTGGCCGAGGCCGCCCGCGCCCTCAAACGGTCGTTCGAACCGGTGCTCGCGGTCGACGTCGACGCGGTCGCGGCGGCCACCCACGCCGGGAACTTCCCCACCGCCACGACGGTCAGCCAGGACGTCACCGAGGTGCTGCCGGGACGGGTCGGCTCCCGGCTGACCTCCGCCGAGCGGCGGCTGGTCAAACACCACGCCGACGTCGACGTCCTGGTCGGCGGGCCGCCCTGCCAGGGCCACAGCGACTTCAACAACCGCACCCGGCACTCCGATGACAAGAACGAGCTCTACGGCTCGATGGTGCGTGCCGCGGAAGTGCTTGAACCTCAACACATCCTGATCGAGAACGTGCCTGGCGCGCTGAACGACAAGCGCGCCGTCGTGCAGCGCACCGCCGAGGCACTCGGCGAGCTCGGCTATCACGTGTCCATCGGAGTGATCGACCTCAGCGAGGTGGGCGTCCCGCAGCGTCGTCGTCGGCTGGTCCTGATGGCCAGCCTGACGCACACGACAACGCCCGCCGAAGTCGTCGCTCGCCACCGGCGCGAACCGCGGGACGTGGCGTGGGCCTTCCAGGATCTCGCGCTGATGCCCGAGTCCCGACGGGTCAGCGTTGTCGACGCCGTGGCCCGGTCGGCGCCAACCACGCGTCAGCGCATCGACTACCTCTTCGAGAACGGCGACTTCGACCTGCCGGACAGCCAGCGCCCGGCCTGCCACGCGGACGGCGGTCACAGCTACAAGGCGATCTACGGGCGGCTGGCGTGGGACCGCTCATCGCAGACCATCACCACCGGCTTCTACAGCATGTGCATGGGCCGTTACGTGCATCCCAGCGAACGTCGCACCATCACCGCACACGAAGCCGCACGGCTGCAATACATTCCGGACTGGTTCTCCTTCGACGGCGTGAAGCACCGCACCGCGATGGCCCGGATGATCGGCAACGCGGTGCCGTCCCGGTTGAGCTACGCCGTGGCGCTGGAGTGGTTGCGGTGAAGCGGTCCAAGCTCAAGGTGGCCGGCTTGTTCGCGGGTATCGGCGGCCTCGAGCTCGGCATGGCCGCAAGCGGGCACCACACGCAACTGCTCGTCGAGAACGCCCCGCCCGCCATGCACGTGCTGCGGCGCCGCTTCCCCGACACCAAGATCGAGGCCGACGTCCGCGACCTGCGGGCCCTGCCGAACCGCACCGACGTCGTGACGGCAGGCTTCCCCTGCCAGGATCTCAGCAGCGTCGGGCGCAAGGTCGGCATCGACGGCGCCAGAAGCAGTCTCATCGGCGAGGTCCTCCGACTGTTGCAGCAGTCCGACGTGCCGTGGGTGGTGCTCGAGAACGTCCCGTTCCTGATGTCGCTGGGGCAGGGTGCGGCGCTGAAGCTCATCACCACCGCGTTGACGGAGCTGGGGTACCGCTGGGCGTACCGCGTCGTCGACAGCAACGCGTTCGGGTTGCCGCAGCGGCGCAACCGCTGGTACCTGGTGGCGTCGCGCTCGGGTGATCCCCGCGACGTGCTGCTCGCCGACGATTGCGAGAAGCCAGCGCCCGCAGGCGAATACCCCGACGTTGCTTGCGGATTCTACTGGACCGAGGGCATGCGGGCATTCGGCTGGGCCGTCGACGGCGTGCCGCCCATCAAGTGCGGGTCGTCGGTCGGCGTCGCGTCCCCTCCAGCCATCCGACTGCCATCGGGCGCCTACGTGACGCCGGATCTTCGGGATACCGAACGGCTGCAAGGCTTTCCCGCCGACTGGACGGCGCCTGCCGAGGAGGTGGCCAAGCGTGGCGAACGCTGGCGCATGGTCGGCAATTCCGTCAGCGTCCCCGTGGCCACCTGGATCGGCGGCAGGCTCGCGCAGCCGGGGCGCTACGACGCCGCGGAGGATCGGCCGTGGACCGGAGCCAAGTGGCCGCGTCGCGCGGCATGGTCCGACCTCGACGGGGTGGTGCACGCCGCGGACGTCGGGCCGTGGCCACTGTGGCAGCCACGCGAGTCGCTCACCGAGTTCCTTCGGTATCCTCCGAAGCCGTTGTCCGCCAGGGCGGCAAGCGGGTTCCTGCGCCGCACCGAGAAGGGCACGCTGCGGTTCCCGCCGGGGTTCATCGCCGAGCTGACGGCATACGCGGAAAGCGTTGGGGCATGACGGATCTCTTCGGAGAGCCTGATCCCGACGATCTGCAGCGCCTGCGCGAGGGTGTCCTCGACGCCGTCACGCATGGCATCGAGGCAAGCCGCAACGACTCCTCCAAGTGGGATCCGCTCTACCAGTGGTTCGCGGTCGAGCTGGGCGTGGGCGACGGGCAGAAGGGCGGCGCGGTCATCGGCAAGCTGGTGACCGAGCAGCGGCAGATCGGCAACCGCTGCGACGAGATGGCCAAGTCCAGTCCGGAGTACGCCGTCATCAGCGTGCTCGGCGACGTCACGCCCGAACACGTCCTCAGCGCGATGCGCAAACGCGGGCGGTTGCCGTCGCTGAAGGCGGCGCTGTTCCTGCGCGAGTCGACACCCGACCGGCTGGTGATATTCGATGAGTGACGGCACCGTCGAACGACTGCAGTCGATCTTCCCCGAGCTCGTTCCCGAGCATCACCCGGCCCTTGGCGTCGCGCCCGGCTCTGGCGTCACCAAGACCGACGGCGGCGGCCAGGTGCCGTCGGTGATCAACGTGCCCATCGAGATCGACCCCCGCATCGAACGCATGGTCCGATTGGCCATCCTTTCGGCGCCCGCGGTCATCCTGGTGGGCCCACCAGGCAGCGGCAAGACCACGCTGCTGCGTCAGGTGGTCGACCGCATCGTCGCCGATCCGAAGACGTTCGGCTTCCAGGTCGGGCCCAAGGGCGTGGAATGGTCTGCCGCCGAGGAGAACTGGTCGACCACCGACCTGGTCGGCGGTCAGACCATCGACGGCAACGAACTGCGCTTCCGGCCGGGGCGGGTGCTCAGCGCCATCGCCGACGGGAACTGGCTCATCGTCGACGAGGTCAACCGTGCCGACATGGACCGCATCTTCGGCGGCCTGCTGACTTGGCTCAGCGGTCAGGACGTGACGCTCGGTACCGTGTCGCCCGCCATCGGGTCACCTCAGGTGCAGCTCGGCTGGTCCACGGGCACAACGTGTTCGGTCGAGAACCAGGAGCGACTGACCCATCCCGGCAGCGGGAGCGGTCCGGTGCGCTATCTCGCGGGCACCGAGTGGCGGCTGCTTGGCACCTACAACGCACTGGACGCGCAGCGGGTGTTCCGGTTCGGTCACGCGCTGGGCCGTCGCTTCCTGCGGGTGCCCATCCCCGCCGCCGACACCGACAAGTTCCGCACGGCGCTTCTCGCTCAGGACCACGGCCTCCCCCAGCCCCTGCTCGACGCAATCGTGGCGATCTACACGGCGCACCTGACCAATTCGATGACCACTCTCGGGCCCGCGCTGTTCCTGCGGATGGCCGACTACATCGCGGCGGGCGTTGGCACCGACGCGGAGCAGTTGACCACGATCACGCACGTCGAGCGGGAACTGCTCGCGGAGGCCTACCTCGTCAACGTCGGCACCTGGCTGCGTGAGATGGAGGACGAGCTCGCCGCGTTGGGCAACGCGATCGTCGAACAGCACCACGCCCTGAGCCAGTCCGAATGGGAGTGGGTCGTGGAAATGAGCCACGTATTGTCCTGACCGCGCAGCCCGGTGTCGACGCCGCGCTTGCGATCCCAGCGGCGGGGCTCGACCACGTCCTTCGCGCCTGGATCGGACGGGGCCAGCTGGTGAAGGTCCTGAATCAGCTTGCCCCCGACGAGCTTCCACGCGACTGGCGGCCCGAGGACACGCAGTTGCGGGCGGACTACATGCTGTTCCTCGAGCTCGTCCCGTTGGTGGCGCGGCTGCCGGGGACCGCCAAGCAGTGGGTCGACCTGTTGCCCGCCCAGTCGCGCCGCCGCCGTACGGTCGCCGATGCGCCGACCGGCGGCACGGCGTGGGTCCAGACCAGGCAGCAATACGGCTGGCCGCCGTCATCCTTCGTCATCCGGCACCGCGACCGCGTCGCGCACGAACTCCTGGCGACGGTGCTGGCCTGGACGGGCGCCCAGGTCCTGCGGCTGGCCCAGCGGGCACCGTCGATCGATCCGCACTCGGTCGAGCCCGTCGCCGGGCAGCTGGAGGCCCTGACGCGGATCTTCGACGCGGGTCTGCTCGACCGCGGGGCCGCCGAGCCGCGTCCCTCGGAGCTGGCGGCGGTGCGACGGGAGGGGGCGGTGTGGCGGCGGCTGGTGGACGTGGCCGCAACGATCAGGGCCGCAAGCGAACCAGCCTCGGCCGCTGAGCTGTTGTGGCCCGTCGAGGAGTTGCGACCCACGCTGTTTCAGCTGGGCGTGCTCGGGGAGCTGCTGCGCGCACTCCGGTCGGCGGGCGCGTCGATCGTCAGCACGTCGCCGCTGAGCTTCGTCACCGGCCGCGAGCAGTTCCACGTCACCCACCGTGGACGTGTATGGCATCTGTGGATGGAGGGCGGCAGGAGCTGGCAGCGTTACGGGGCGGCATCGACGTACCGGTCCCTGGTGACCGCCCTGCGGGCTCAAACCCGGCC
>NZ_JBOGDD010001262.1:0-7723 GCF_050701675.1 Mycobacterium sp.
ACTCGCGGCTCTGCAGCAACACATTGCCCCCGCTGCGTGCCGCGCCCCAGCCGGCAGCGGGGTGGTGATAATCCTGCTGGGCGAACTCACCGCCCGCGTTCGGGCCCCGCCCCACTGCGGGACACCCGGGTTCACCCTGCCCGAGCAGGTCGCCCGGAATCGGTTTCTCGTCGTTCGTCACCTGATGTCCCTTCGCCGCATTCAGCGGGCGCCGCGCCGCCGCAAATTTGCGATGAACGCCTGGAGCGAGGATCCATTTCTTGACGTTTCTAGTCTCGCAGTCCGGGTGCAATCCTGACCAGTGCCAATCTGGGCGTATCGACCGGTTCGCGGCCCGAGTGAGCCGCTACTTCAACAGCGCCGGCGTCAGGATCCGTCCGCCGTATTGGTCGCGGATGCGCGTTAAGATTCGGTCGGCGCTCACGTGAGTCCGCCAGATCGATTTGTGAGTTTGCGCTATGACGCAGAGACGGTCACGGCTTCCCGGCTGGTTGCCGGGGGGTATTTGTGCGCGCGGCGGGTCTGATGCTCGACTTGGGTTGGCGTCGATGCGGGCACGTGGGCTCTCGGGGCTGCTGCGCCCAACCTCCCCGCCCCTGGTGCTGGGGCTCGTCGTCGGGATGTTGCTGATTGCGGCGGAGAGCGCCTTGGTATACGTCCTCAAAGAGGTCGCTCCCGGAAACATCTTTGGTGTGGTGTTTCTGCTGGGTGTCTTGGTCGTCGCTACCTTGTGGGGATTCAGGCTCGGGGTGATGATGGCGCTGGCCAGCGCCGTTGTCTACGTTCACTTCCATCGTTTGCAGACCGGCGGGAGCATCGTCGCGGTCTGGGCCGGGAACTGGGTGGCGATCACCGTCTTCCTGGTCGTGGCGCTGGCGGCCGCCGCAATCGCGGGGTTGGCTCGATCGCGCGCCGCCGAGGCTGTTGAACGCCGCCGGCAGGTCGAGGCGGGCCATGACGAGCTCAGCGCGCTCGCGGCGCAACAGGTCGCGTTACGGCGGGTAGCCACGCTGGTTGCCCAGGGTGCGAGCCCATCGGACGTGTTTGCCGTGGTGGCCGACGAATTGGCCCGATGCCTGCATGTGGTGAACGCGGGGCTGCTGCGCTTTGAGCCCGACAACACCGGGTACGTGGTCGCGGTCCGGTACGAGCCGGGGATCACGACGATGCCCGTCACGGGCGAACGCATTCCGCTGGGCGGCGACGACGTCGGAGCGATGGTGTTGCGGACCGGCCGCGCGGCGCGGATTGACGACCACGACGACACGCCGGGCCCGGAGGCCGCTCGCATTCGTGCAGGGGGCATCGGTTCGATCGTGGGAGTCCCCATCAACGTCGACGACCGGTTGTGGGGTGCGGCCATTGTCGGCTCGACGAGCCCCGAGCCCATGCCGGCGGACACCGAGGCACGGATCGCCGACTTCGCCGACCTCGTCGCCACCGCAATCGCCAATGCCGCCACGCGCGCCGAACTGCGTGCCAGCCGCGACGAGCTGAGTGCGCTCGCCGAGCAGCAGGCCGCGTTGCGGCGGGTGGCGACCCTGGTGGCGCGCGGGGTCAGCCCGTCGGAGGTGTTCGAAGCGGTGGCCGACGAAATGGCCCGCCTCGTGCATGTGAGCCATGCGACGGTATCCCACTACGAGGCTGAGGAATTCATCCCCGTCGCGATCTATCACGGGGGTCGACGGCAGAAGCTGCCCGAGGGCCTGCGCCTGCCCTTGGCGGGCGACAACGTCGCGGCCAGGGTGTTTCGCTTCGGCCGGACCGCTCGAATGGACAGCCACGACAACGCTCCGGGTACCCACGCCGCACGCATACGTGAGCTCGGCGTCCGTTCGGCGGTGGGAGTCCCGATCATCGTCGACGGATCCGTGTGGGGTGCGGCGATCGTTGGCTCGTCGGCACCCGAGCCGTTACCACCGGACACCGAGGCGCGCACTGGCGACTTCGCCGATCTGGTCGCGACGGCGATCGCTAATGCCGCGACCCGCGCAGAATTGCAGGCGAGCCGCGACGAGCTAAGTGTGCTCGCCGAACAGCAGGCCGCGTTGCGGCGGGTGGCAACCCTGGTGGCGCGCGGGACATCCCCGTCGGAGGTGTTCTCCGCGGTCGCAGACGAGATGGCCCGCTGCCTGGGCGCAGGCAACTCGTCAGTAAACAGCTTTGAAAATGGCGTGGTGACCGTTGTCGCCGTGGCTGCCGTCGCGCCCGGGATCAAGCGCGCACCGGTTGTCGGCGAACGCCATAGGTTGTTGGACGGCGATAACATCGCGACGAGGGTGTTTCACACCGGCCGTCCTGCACGACTGGAAGGCGTGGAGTTTCAGAATGCTGCCGGCTTCATCGCCGAAGGGCTACGGAAGATGGGCCTGCGTTCTACGGTGGGCGTCCCGATCATTGTCGACGAACGAGTCTGGGGGATGGCGGCGCTCGGTTGGTTACGACCTGAGCCGTTGCCACCGGACACCGAGGCGCGCATGAGCGACTTCGCCGATCTCGTCGCCACCGCGATCGCCAACGCGGCCACCCGCGCGGAACTGATCGCCTCACGCGCCCGCATCGTCGCGGCCGCCGACGAGGGTCGCCGCCGTCTGGAGCGCGACCTGCACGACGGCGCCCAACAACGGTTGGTCGCGCTGGGCCTGCAGCTGCGGCTGGCAGAGGCGTCAGTGCCGCCCGAATTGCAGGCGCTCGGAGAGCAGCTTGGGGACATCACATCCGGATTAACCGGTGTAATGGCAGACCTGCAGGAGATCTCACGCGGGATTCATCCGGCGATCCTGTCCAAGGGCGGAATCGGTCCCGCGCTCAAGACACTGGCCCGCCGCTCGGCCGTCCCGGTAACCCTGGAGCTTGCGATTGACCGACACTTGCCCGACTCAGTCGAAGTCGGCGCGTTTTACGTCGTGTCCGAGGCACTGACCAACGCCGCCAAGCATGCCCACGCCGCCCAAGTGACCGTGGGCGCACGAGCCGAGGATGACGTGCTCTCGCTATCGATCAGCGACGACGGAATCGGCGGCGCCGACCTCGGCAAGGGCTCAGGGCTCATCGGGCTCAGAGACCGGGTCGAGGCTCTCGGCGGGCGAATGCGGATTGTGAGCTCAGCCGGAAGTGGGACGTCGCTGGACGTCACCATCCCGCTCGACAGCCCGTGAGCACAGGGGACCCCGCAAGTATTGATGAGACCACTAGCGGTGGTGACTTTCCTCGAGCCCTGCTGAGCCAGCGACGAGGTTACGGATCGCACCCCCGCTCAGCCCCAACTTCGCCACAAACCCCACAGCCGGACTGGTTGCGATCAAGTCGGCGAGTTCCTGCTCGTTGTGGGTGGAGATCATTATCACCGGCGGGGGTGCCGGCAACGCGGACCGGTGGATTTGCTCGGCGAGTTCGAAGCCGTTCTCTTCTCCGAGGTCGACGTCCACCAGTATGACGTCGGGCCGTAAGTCCTGGACGCAACGGAGAGCCTCGGCGCTGGTCGACGCAACGCCGACGACCATGATGCCGTCGTGCTCGAGCAGACGGCGGGCAGCGTCGACGAAATTCGCGCTGTCATCAACGATTACGCAGCGCATCGTGTACCTCGCAGAACCATGACGCCAGCTTGGCAGTGCGCGGCACCTGCGCGCATTCCCACTAGCCGGAAAACTGCTGTCAACTTGCGGGCATGTTGGTGGCGAATGCCCGGCACCAGGGTATTTGCGGGTGGCCGGTAGGCGAGGATTCCCGTCATCGGGGGTCACTGATCGCCCCGGGCAGATCCGCGGTATCCCCGACCTTCAACCCAATGTCGGTGTTCCATGGCTGGTTGACGTCAGCGAGGGGCATGGGAGTTGTGTCGACGCCGTCACCGCCGAGCTGCTGCGCGAAGAATCTTCGACGTTCTGTGGGTCGTCCGGCAGGGTCATGGTGACGTCGGCGACGGCCAGTCGGCTACTGGCGGGGGTCTGTGCGTCATTCGGCCGGCTCGGATCGATGGGTGCGGACATGGACGTGACCGCAACCGAAATTCTGACCCGCGGACTTACGGCGTCCTGATTCCCGCTGTGTGACCGAAGCCGTCGGTTCTGTTGGCGGCTGGCCGGCACGACGTAATGGGTGCAGATAGGCGCTAGCGGCGACGACAGGAGGGCCTCCGCAGAGCGGGTCGTGGGAATCATCCAAATGTCCTCAGCACCGAATGCAAAGGAAATGAAGATGCATAACCCGATGGGATGACTGATACTCTCGGTCGCCGAACTCCTCGACCGTAACCTGACCATGGTGCCGGACGTCGACTTGCCCCTGCCTGCCACGGCCGGGTTGGGGACGACACTCAGCATGGAGCGTCAGATTCCAAACAACGCTAAACACTGGTAACACGGACTGCCGCAACGTCATCGGGGAACCACGCTCTCGTCGACGACGCTGAAGTCCTGCCGAGCACCTCTCACTGGGTTGATGAAAGAGCGAGCTTCAGATGCGTCGTCTTCGTTGGTGATTTGCGGGCAATGCCGCGACGATACGTCGGACAACCTGCGGGCTCAGAAGCATCCCGAGATGGCCGACGCCGCCGATCGTTACGGTCTCCACTTCGGCGTGGGCGGGCACCGACCGGGCGCCGGGCACGACCACATCGAGTTTTGCCGTGATCGCCAGCCACCGCACGCCTTCGGGTACTGGCGTGGAGGCGAGTCGGCGCAAGAGTGGCGAACCTCCCCGCAGCGCCCGGACAATCGCTCCGAATGGCACGAGATGCGCCCACGGCGAACCCCCGAAGGGTGCGCCGAGAGTGACGACGGTGTCGACCTTGCCGGCGAGCCGACCGCTTGCGATGGCCTGCGCGATGACAACCCCGCCCAGGCTGTGCCCGATCAGATGCACCTTGTCCGCGCCGGTTTGCGACAACATCCGCTCAACCTCGACTGCGAGCCGATCGGCGAGCTGCTCCACCGAAGTTCCGAACGGCGTGTAGGTGATCGCGTCGACGGTCAAGCCTTCGGCAGCTAGGGATCGCGCAACGAAGTACCAGCTCGACTTGGTGCCCCCGAAGCCGTGCACGAGTAGCACCGGGCGAGTCGAGGTTCCGGGATGGGCCCGGATCCGTTGAAGCGCAACCAATGTCGAGTCGGCGCCACCACCGCCGGCCAGGTGCAGCGACGGCGACTTGACCAGCGATGCCATCAGCCCCAGTTCGTAGGCCTGCGCCATCCCGGCACGCCCGATCGTCCGGACCAGGGTGCCGGCCCCCCCGAACAGTCCCGGCGGGGACATCGCACCTCGCCGTCTCGGCGCGTCGTGGACGGGTCCCGACTGGTGTCTTTCTTCCGTCTGCGCGTGCGACATGTCCAACCCCTATGTTGACTGCGACTCGTAGTGCATTGAGAATCGCGGTCGGCGGTCACGGTGTCATCGACGGCAGCCGCAATCTGTGATTCCCGATCACCGGATCCGGGCCTACCCGCTAGCCGGAGCCGCAAGTACCGCTGGAGGTGCCGGGCGTCATCGGGCGAGCCGAAGTCTTGCAGGTAGCAGGCATGCCACACGGGCGCCAGCGGGGACGATAATTGCTGAGTCGTATGCAATCGTTGCTGCGAGAATGCGGTCACGCGACGCACTCCAGACGCGACAACGATTCACAGCTCGGCCTCATGTACAGGAACCTGAAAGTCGATATTTAGCAACAACTTCCGAAGGAGGAGCGATGCCAAGGAGTGAACCGGCACTGACGTGGCCCACGCATCCCCAGCGCTCCCGCGTGTTATGCAACATCCACAAAGAAGACCAGGAGGCCGCCGCATGAAC
This sequence comes from Mycobacterium sp., assembly GCF_050701675.1. Classification (GTDB taxonomy): domain Bacteria; phylum Actinomycetota; class Actinomycetes; order Mycobacteriales; family Mycobacteriaceae; genus Mycobacterium. The sequence goes on from NZ_JBOGDD010001262.1 coordinate 5,788, forward strand.
ACCCAATCTCGTGGCCTCAGGCTGCTATGCCCACAAGGCTGTGGTGTGACGCTCACCGTACCGATGCCGACCCTGGCCGAGGTCCACGAACTGTCGGGTGACACCAGCCTCAAGAATGTGGACACCCTCGTCGGCCGCAACGTCGTCGGCACCGTCTTGAGGCATTGCATCTATAGCTGCACCGCCATTTCGGGCGGCCACCCAATGATGCACGTGGTCGGGAATCCCGTGCCTGACTGGAGGACCGCAACGACGTCACCCTCGTCGACGTCGACACCAACCCGTCCCGAGGGGTCTATGCCCAACCGGCGCCGGACATGATCACGGGCTCATGACCGGAATCGTCGTCCTCATCTTCATGGGGCTCCTTGTCTACGGCATCCGGAAGACCGTCAGCAAATCCGCGCCCGATGAAGGGCCCAAGTGCTGCGTGTGCAGCACGTCCAAGCGGACACTCCAGTGGATGAAGAGCTGGCAGGACTGGTACTGCTGGCCGTGCAAAGAGCAATGCATCCATGCCGTTTTGAGTGCCCTCATCGGAGAACACGCGTGACGGCCAACGGGTCGAGTGCCGTTAGGTGCCAACAGGATCCCCGTATCGCCAACGGGCATCTTGGCATACCTGCCAGCTGCAAATGCCCAGTGTGCCGCTACTGGAGCATCGGATCGGCCGAAGACTGCCCTGGCAATTCTGGCCATTGACGCTAACTCTTGGTGTGAATGCGCTCATGACACGAGGGCGGACTGGATAGGAGGTGGGAGCTATGTCAGAGGTGAGACTCCTCGATATCGGTGAGATCGAGCAGGAAGTGTTCAGCCGGTGGGACATCACCGGACATCAGGTCAACCGCCACCTGCTCAGCAAGGCGCTCACCGGAACTGAGGGCGTGGTCCTCGACCACCTAACGTTCCCACCCGGTTTCGTCCACCACATGCACCGGCACCCGAACGCTGACATGGTCGTCATCGCACTGAGCGGTGTAGTGCAGTTCCTCGGCGCGCCCGGGTCCTCCGTCGAGGTGTCGCGCGCACACGTCCTTGTCATCCCATGCGGGAACTGGCATCAGATCAGCAACGAGGGCACCGTGGATAGCCAGGTCCTGCACTTCTTCGCCGGGGTCGGTTCGGTTGACGACATCGGCTACGAGAACCGTCCCTGGGTGTGCCCATTGATGCCCACGCCGCAGAAGCCCAGCTCGGTGATCGCCCTGTTTGGCTTCCACGATCACAGCATCCGGGTCCTGGGTGGGCAGCGTCGCCAATGCGTTGAACCGGGAAGGTTGGCCCGCAACGACTTCGGCGCAGCGGTCGTTGATCGCCCGACTGAGGTCGGCGGCCTGCTCGACGTGACCTGCTGGGTTCCCGGCGCCCGCGACCGACATGACCTGCATGTCGACGCCCGCGTCGTCCATGACCCGTAGCCGCTGCTCGCCGACCTCAACCAGCTTCGCGGTGAGCCCGTCGGGCGCCGTCGGATTTGGCCGCACCTCGCTGACGAGGTCGACGGGGAGCAGGGTGTTCTTCTAGTGCGATCAGTGTCATGGCGATCCCTTCGTCGTGGGTGCTTGGGCGGCTCGGGCCGCTGGTCCGCGACCTCGGTCTCAACCCCGCCGTCGTCAGTCGCGCATTGACCAAGCTCACCAAGGCCGGCTTGATCGGGAGGAGGATCGATCGCGACGACCTCCGGCGGTCGCGTGTCGACCTGACCAAGAAGGGTGCCCGAATCACTGCCGTAATCGCCGCGCGCATCCGACCGGGCCTCGCTCAACGCCTCGAACACCTTGACCCCGAACGTGTTCAGGCCGTTTTGGAATGCCTCGAACACTCTGACCTCAGTACCACCGGAGCGACGACGACAGCGCGACGGCGACGCATGCTGTCAGGCATTGAGCTGGCAGGCTCACCGGTCGTTGGGGTTGAGGGCGAGGTATACAGC
>NZ_JBOGDD010001263.1:0-4681 GCF_050701675.1 Mycobacterium sp.
CGGCAGATTCTCGACGCCGCCGAGAAACTGCTGGCGACGCGCGGCTACGCGGACATGACGGTCGGCGAAATCGCTCAGGCGGCCGGGATCACCCGTGGGGCGCTGTACTTCTACTTCGCCTCCAAACAGGACGTGCTCACGGCATTGGTGGCACGCACCGTGCAGGCCCTGCAGGAGAAGTCGGGTGCGGCGCTCGTGGACACCGCGCCCGTCGAAGAGGTCATCTCCACCGCGCTGGAGCGCACCGCCCAGCTGTGGCGCGAGCACGGGTTGGTGATGCGCGCGGCAGTCGATCTCGGTTCCACCGTGCCCGAGATCGATCAGTTGTGGACGGGCACCGCCGATGTCTTCGCCGAGGCCATCACCGCGGTGCTCAGCCGTAGCGGCGTACCGCCGGGCGACGGCCCCGGAGATGCTCCGGCTCTGGGGCACGCTCTGTGCTGGATGATCGAACGCAGCTTCTATCGGGCGTCCAAGGTCTCGGTCGCCGACCTCGACGACGCCAAGCAGACCTGCCAGGCGGTGTGGATGCGCTTGGCGGAATCCCGGTGACCCGCCAGCGAATCCGGTGATTCAGATCAGACGAATTGCTGGCCGCCATCGATGTCGTAGGTTGCGCCGGTCAATGCCGTGTTGACCATCAGGTGGACCGCGAGCGCGGCGACGTCTTGCGGCCCGACGACCCTGCCGATGGGAAGTGTTGCTCTCAACTCGTCGCGACGGCCTTCGAGCTGACTGCCCAGCAGGGCCGCCGAGAGCGGGGTGTCGACGAAGCCCGCGGCGATCAGGTTGACGCGGATGGGTGCGATTTCCAGAGCCAGTGCCGCAGTGAACGGTGGCAGCGTGGCGGTCGCGGCTGGCACGATGCCAAGGCGGTGGTCGATGCGCCGACCCCCGGTACCGCCCATGAGGACGAGGCTGCCCCCGGGGCGCATCTTGACCCTTGCATTGCGGGCCACCTCGAGCCCCAGCACCACGTGTCCACTGAGCGCGTCACGGACGTCGGCGGCGTCCATCTCGAGTAGCGGAACGTAGCGCGGGCCGCCGGCTGTGACCAACAGGTGGTCGATCGGTGTCGCCAGACCCTCGAAGAAGTCGTGCAGGGCAGCCGAATCGGTGGCGTCGAAGGCTGCGGTGCGTTGCGCGTCGACCTCGGCCGCGGCTGCCTTGAGTCGATCCGGGTTACGCCCGGTCAGCACGACGTCGGCGCCCTCGGCGCGGGCTCGTCGGGCGGTCTCGAGACCGATGCCCGCACTACCACCGATGCAGACGACGGTCTGGCCGAGCAGCTCCGGTGGACGCTTCGTGGGCGCGGTGGTTCCACTGCTCATGGGCGTGCTCCTGGTGGTCGCTTCGACGCAGATTGGCACAGGCGCCGAGAGCGCGCAAGCACCGCCGCGGCGGTGACTTCCGAGGGGCCTCGCAGATGGCGAGGAGCAGTTACAGCTGAATGCCGGTGTACTTGGTCTCGAGGTAGGCGTCGAGGCCTTCGACGCCGCCCTCTCGTCCCACACCCGAGGCCTTGGTCCCGCCGAACGGGGCCGCGGGATTGCTGACCAGCCCGCGGTTGATGCCGGTCATGCCGGTGTCGAGGGCGTCGGCCACGCGAAGGGCACGGGCGAGGTCGCGAGTGAAGACGTAGGACGCCAGACCGTACGGAGTGCTGTTGGCCTGCGCGATGACGTCGGCCTCGTCCTCGAATTCGTAAATGGGTGCGATGGGACCGAAGATCTCCTCGCTGCGAATGTCGGCGTCGACCGGGATCGAGCGCAGCACGGTGGGTGCGTAGAAGTAGCCCGGTGCGTCCACCCTGCTGCCGCCGGTGACACAGACGGCGCCCTTGCCAACGGCATCGGAGACCAGTGCAGAGACCTTGGCCAGCTGCCGTGCGTCGATGAGGGGGCCCAGCTGCGAGGAGCGGTCCGAGCCGTCGCCGACGCGGACGGTGGCCATCCGCTTGGCGAACCGTTCGACGAAATCGTCGGACACCGCACGGTGCACGAGGATCCGGTTGGCGGCCACGCAGGACTCGCCGCCGTTGCGCAGTTTGGCGACCATCGCCCCGTCTACGGCCTGGTCGATGTCGGCATCCTCGAACACGATGAACGGCGCGTTGCCACCAAGTTCCATCGACGTGTTCATCACGTTGTCCGCGGCCTGACGCAGCAGGACCTTGCCCACCTTGGTGGAGCCGGTGAACGAAACCTTCCGCGCACGAGGGTCTTTCATGATCGTGGAGATCACCTCGGGGGCCTTGGTCGTGGTGATGACGTTGAGCACGCCCGCCGGAACGCCGACGTCGTGCATGACCTGGGCCAGCAGCAGGCTCGTCAACGGAGTCTGCTCGGCGGGCTTGAGCACCGTCGTACATCCGGCGGCCAGCGCGGGTGCGATCTTGCGGGTTGCCATCGCCAACGGGAAGTTCCACGGGGTGATCAACAGCGAGGGGCCGACGGGGCGTTTGGACACCGCGATGCGGTACTGCCCGCCCGGTTCCAGGCCGAACTGCCCCTCGAGATGTAGCCGGTTGGCCGCTTCGGAGAACCACCGAAAGAAGCCGGCGCCGTACTCGACCTCGCCGAGTGCCTCGGCCCACGGCTTACCCATCTCGGCGACGATCACGCCGGCGAAGTCCTCGGAGCGATCCACGATGGCGTCGTAGACCGCCCGGAGTAGATCGGCACGTTCGCGAGGCGGTGTCGCGGCCCAGCCGGCCTGGGCCCGGTGTGCACCCTCGAGTGCGCGCAGTCCGTCCCCGGGGGAGGCGTCGGCGTCGTCGGCCAGATGTTCCTCGGTCGCGGGATTGAGCACCGGTATGACGTGGCCGGTCTCCGCGGCCACCCACCGGCCCTCGATGAACAACGCGCCCGTCGGAATCCCGATCGACAGCGTCGGCGTCGTCACTTGCTTCCTCCGTGAAAGGTCAACACACTAAGCGGCTTTGGTCAGCCACTGCTGGAACCGGTGCCCGAGAACCACGGGGTCGATCAACAGCAGCGGCGTTCCCGGCTCATTACCCGGTTCGATGCGGGCGTGGATCAGCCACGGCCCGGCCACCTCGAAAGCCTGTTGCAGGGCCTCGTCCAGCAGCTCTTGGGTGTCGACGCGTGCCACCTTGAGGTCGACGGATTCCGCGAACCGACCGAGGTCGATCTTCTGCGCCTGGGTCGGGATGCCTGCCGTGGACGCGTAGACCCCGTTGTCCAGCAGCATGATCACCAGATTCTCGAGAGCCAGGTAGCCGGCGGTGATCGCGGACCCGGGGTTCATGAGCAGCGAACCATCGCCCTCGATGACAACGGTCCTGGCGATCTTGCTGCCCTCGGTGGCTTGCGCAATCCCGGTGCCCACCGAGACTGCCAGCCCCATGGCGTCCAGGAGATACAGATGATTGGCGCGATCGTCGATCGCCGCGAGCTCTCGGCTGGTCGCGGCACAGGTGGCGACCACCGGGACCTCGGGTGTCCGCGCGACGATGGTGCGCAGTGCCTCGATTCGTCTCATGCCTTCGCCTTCGCATCGTTGTGGTCGAAGAACTCCATGAGCACGACCACCGGACGGAACGTCATCCGGGCGTGAGTACCGGCTTCCCTCACGGTGGCACCCCAGTCGCTGGCCGTGTTGCGCCGATCGAGCGCGAAGACGGGAATACCCGTGGCACGCAGCAAGTCCGGCACTGGAGCGGAGATGCTGTGGATCATCGAGTTGTACTCGGCGAGGCCGCCGCGTGTGTTCGCGATGATCAGCATCGGCAGGTGGTAGGACACGGCCATCGTCGTCAAGGCGGTCAACGCATTGCCGAAGCCGTTGTCCTGCATCAAGATGACGCCGAACTTTCCTGCGAAGGGGTACGCCCCGACGATGCCAACGGCTTCTTCCTCGCGGGACACCGGGAACACCAACGGCAGGTCACCGTCACGATGCGCGGCAAGAACACCGTTGATGATCGGTGCGATGCTGGCGCTGGGAACATAGGCGACGCCGTCGGGCTGCAGCGCACTGACGGCATCGACCACCTCGCGGTGTCGCTCCTGCGTGATGGTGATCGTCATCTCAGTTCATCCCTTCGGTTCAGTGAGACGGGCACGGCGCCTGGCATTTCCCGATGCCCTGGGAACGGCACGATCTTCGTGTTGTGCCAGCGCAGCAGCCGCCAGTCGCCGGGACCGTGGGCAGCCCAGGCGGCAGTGAACCGGAACAGCAGGTTGCGGGAGTTTCCCCCGGCTGTCTTGCTGTGGCTGAGCACGCCTCCCATGAGTGCGCAGTCGCCAAGCAACGTGATGTCGACGTCCCGGTGGGCGAAATCCCCGTACGTCGTGTGCTGATCAGTCAGCGAGTCCAGGTAGTCAGCTCGGTATTCGATTCTCCCAGAGGCGTGTACGTAGACGAAGTCCGGATGCAACAGCTCATCGATACGCTTTGAATCCCCGTTCTGCAATGCAGAGCAGCGCAGCTTCTCGAGATTGCGAATGCGTACCTCGTGATCCACGTCGGTGGCGTCAGCGCTCATCAAAAGCCACGCACCAGGCCGCCGTCGATTCGCAGTTGCACACCGGTGACATAGCCGGCCCGGTCACTGGCCAGGAACACTGCCGCGTCGGCGAACTCCTCGGGTCGCCCGTAGCGTCCCGCGGGAATCGTGGCCGCGGACCGTCGGGCCACCTCGTCACTGCTGATGCCC
>NZ_JBOGDD010001264.1:0-8753 GCF_050701675.1 Mycobacterium sp.
GTCGTCCACATCTGACGGCTGTCCTTGCCGTCGACGGAGACCTGCAGCGGACGACTGCGCCGGAGCACGATCGTCTCGGACTGTTCGACGGTGTCGTTGGCGGCTGGGAACAGATCGTCGCGTTCACCGACGTCGAAACCGTTCTCCCGGACGACGTCGATGACGTGCGACTTCATGGTCGCCACGGTCACCGACTGGCCGTCGACGTTCAGCGTCACGGTCTTGTGGGCACCGACCGCGTAGCCGCCAGCAAATGTCAGCGCGACGAGCAGGGTGGCCACCAGGAGCCGAAAGTGAGGCGAGCGTGCTTCATGGAGCTTGTGCAAAAAATTCAAGAACTTTTTCCCGACTATCGGATCGACGACCAATGAACAGTCCGGGCCGACCACACGTATTACAGAACGGTAACGAAATCCCCTCGTGGCAGCAACTCGCGGTCACCTGCGGAATCCGTAGGTCCGGATGGCGTTCTCGGAGGTCTCGCGCGCGAGATCGGCGGCGGGCCGACCCACGACCTCGGCCAATGCCCGCACGGTGTACGGCAGGCAGTACGACTCATTCGGTGCACCGCGGAAGGGGTGGGGCGTCAGGAACGGCGCGTCGGTCTCGACCAGGAGCTGTTCCGGCGGGATCAGGGTGGCCGCCTCGCGTAGGTCTCGCGCATTGCGGAAGCTGACCGTGCCGGACAGGCTCAGCAGCCAACCGGCATCGACGCAGATGCGCGCCATGTCCGGTCCCGACGAGAAGCAGTGGAAGATCACGGTGTCAGGGGCGCCCTCCGCAGCTAAGACGTCGAGCACCGCCGCGTCGGCATCGCGGTTGTGGATCATGAGCGGCTTTCCGGTCCGCTTGGCGAGGTCGATGTGCCACGCGAACGCCTCGCGCTGCTCGGCGGGCTCCGCGCAGCCATCCAGCTTGCCGGGCCAGTACAGGTCCATACCGGTCTCCCCGATCGCGACGACGCGCTCATCGGCGGCGAGCCGTTCGAGCTCGGTGCGGGCAGCGTCGGTGAGCGCATTGGCGCGGGTGGGGTGCAGGGCCACCGCTGCGTAGACGCGTGGATCCCAACCGGCGGCGCAGACCACCCACCGAGCGGCTTCGAGATCGTCGGCGATGGTGACGACCGCCGACACCCCGACGGCCTCGGCCCGGTCGAGGATGGCCCGCACGTCGTCGGCGTCGGACGCCCCGCAGGCGTCGAGGTGGGTATGGGCGTCGACCAGCGGTGCGAGCGGCTCCGGCGCTGGCGGCGGCTCGCGGCGGGAACTCATCCCCCACACAATAAAGTGGTCATCCTCATGACTGATTCATCCCCCGGCGCGAGGACGCGCACCCCAGGTGCGCCGTACTACATCACCACCGCGATCGACTACCCCAACGGGGCGCCACACATCGGGCACGCATACGAGAAGACCGCCACCGACGCGATCGCGCGGTTCAAGCGGCTCGACGGCTTCGACGTCCGCTTCCTCACCGGCACCGACGTGCACGGACTGAAGATGGCCCAGACGGCGGAGAAGGAAGGCATTCCGACCGCGGAGCTGGCGCTGCGCAACTCGGACGTCTTCCAGGCGGTGCAGGAGCGCCTCAACGTCTCGTTCGACCGGTTCATCCGCACCAGCGACGCCGACCACTACGACGCCTCGATCGAGATCTGGAACCGGATGAACGCCGCGGGCGACATCTACCTGGACTCGTACTCGGGCTGGTACTCGGTGCGCGACGAACGCTTCTTCGCCGAGGACGAGCTCGAGGAGCGCGCCGACGGCATCCGGCACTCCATCGAGACCGGCACACCGGCCACGTGGACCGAGGAGCAGACCTACTTCTTCCGGTTGTCCTCGTACACCGACCGGCTTCTCGCGCACTACGAGGCGCATCCCGAATTCATCGGGCCCGACGTCCGGCGCAACGAAGTGGTCAGCTTCGTCTCCAGTGGACTCCGCGACCTGTCGATCTCACGCACCACGTTCGACTGGGGCGTGCCCGTGCCCGACCATCCCGACCACGTCATGTACGTCTGGGTCGACGCGCTCACCAACTACCTGACCGGCGTCGGCTTTCCCGACACCGGCTCTGAGGCGTTCCGCAGGTACTGGCCCGCCGATCTCCACATGATCGGCAAGGACATCATCCGGTTCCACGCCGTGTACTGGCCGGCGTTCCTGATGTCAGCCGGGATCGAGCTTCCGCGAAGGGTTTTCGCGCACGGGTTCATCAACGTCAAGGGCGAGAAGATGAGCAAGTCGGTCGGCAACGTGGTGGACCCCATCGCGCTGGTCGACGAGTTCGGCGTCGATGCCGTGCGGTACTTCCTGCTCCGCGAGGTGCCGTTCGGCCAGGACGGCAGCTACAGCGAGGAATCGATCATCAGCCGGATCAACACCGATCTGGCCAACGAGTTGGGCAATCTGGCGCAGCGGTCGCTGTCGATGGTGAACAAGAATCTGGGCGGGGTCGTGCCGCAGCCGGGCGACTTCACCGACGAGGACACCGCGCTGCTGGTCCTCGCCGACGAGCTGCTGGCAGGCGTGCGAGCGCACTTCGACGTGCCTGCCATGCATCTGGCGCTCGAGTCGATCTGGCTGATGCTCGGCGCCGCCAACCGCTACTTCTCCGCCCAGGAGCCGTGGGTGCTGCGCAAGTCCGACGCGGCAGCCGACCAGGAGCGGTTCGGCACCGTGCTCTACACGACGCTCGAGGTGGTGCGCATCGCTGCCCTGCTGATCCAGCCGGTGATGCCGGAGTCGGCGGCCAAGCTGCTCGATCTGCTCGGACAGCCCGCCGACCAGCGGGACTTCATCGCGATCGGAACTCGGCTGGCGGCCGGGACGGCGCTCCCCAAACCCGAAGGCGTGTTTCCCCGCTATCAGATCGAGTGAGCTGCGCCACGTTCGGCGCAGGGGTGTCACACTTCTGCGGTCGGAGGTGTCTTGAGGTCAGACCGGCTCACCAGAGCCGCACCATCTCAAAGGAGTTCTCGTGGCCAGCAAGACCAACGTCGTCGTCATCGGTGGCGGATACGCGGGCGTGATCGCCGCCAACCACCTTCGCGTCAACGGCGACATCGCCATCACGCTGATCAATCCGAGGCCTGAGTTCGTCGAGCGGATCAGGTTGCACCAGCTCGTCACCGGGTCCGACGATGCCGTCGTCGACTATGCCGACGTACTCGCGGCCGACGTCCGGCTCCTCGTCGACACCGCCGAGCTCATCGATACCAATGCGCGGATGGTCACCCTCGGCTCGGGGGGCAGCGTGGGCTACGACTACCTGGTGTACGCCGTGGGCAGCACCGGCGCTGCGCTGAACGTTCCTGGCGCGGCCGAATTCGCCTATCCGATATCGGAGTTGGAGCATGCGCAGCGATTGCGCGCAGCCATGGCCGGGGTACACCCCGCGGCTCCGGTGGTGGTGGTGGGCGCGGGCCCGACCGGAATCGAGACGGCCACCGAACTCGCCGAGGAGGGCCAGGCCGTCACACTCGTGTGCGGTGACGTGCTCGGGCCCTATCTGAGCGAGGCCGGCCGCCGGTCGGTGGCCAAGCAGTGCAAGAAGCTGGGCGTCACCGTCATCGACGGGCCGGGGGCAAAGGTCGTCGAGGTGCGCAGGGACTCCGCGCTGCTGGCCGACGGCCGGGAGCTGCCCAGCCTCGTGACCATCTGGACCGCCGGCTTCGGCGTGCCCGACCTCGCTGCTCGCAGCGGCCTGGCGACCGACGCGATCGGGCGCCTCCTCACCGACGAGACCTTGACGAGCGTCGACAACCCGTACATCGTCGCCGCCGGTGATGCCTCGGCACCGTCGGATTCACCGCTGCGGATGAGCTGCCAGGCGGCGCTCCCGCTCGGCGCTCAGGCCGCGAACACCGTGCTGAGCCGCATCGCAGGCACCCAGCCCGATGTGGTGAACCAGGCGTTCGTCGGCCAGTGCATCAGCCTTGGCCGCAAGGCGGGCACCATTCAGCTGGCCCACCTCGACGACCGCGTGCTGCCGCTGTTCATCGGAGGCCGTAGCGCGGCGACGATCAAGGAGGCCGTCTGCAAGGGCACCGTGTCCTTCCTGGCGAAGGAGGCGCGCAAGCCGGGTTCGTTCTTCTGGCTCAAGGGCGGCAAGCGGGCAGAGCGCCTGTCGGCGGCCGATCAGGTGGCTCCGGTTCGATGAACGCCACGCCGGGAGACGAGCACGCCGAGCGGTTCACCGGCCTGCGGCCGCTGCTGTTCACGATCGCCTACGAGATCCTGGGCACCGCAACGGAATCCGAGGACGTACTCCAGGAGAGTTATCTGCGGTGGGCCGAGGTGGACCTCAGCAGAGTCCAGGACACCAAGGCCTACCTCGCGCAGCTCGTCACCCGGCAAGCGCTCAACGCTCTACGCGCCCAGGCCCGCAGGCGCGAGGAGTACGTCGGGCCATGGCTTCCAGAGCCGCTTCTCCTCGACGCCACCGATGCATCGTCGGACGTCGTTCTCGCCGAATCGGTGTCGATGGCGATGATGGTGGTGCTCGAGACGCTCAGCCCCGACGAGCGTGCGGTGTTCGTGCTGCGTGAGGTATTCGGCTTCGGTCACGATGAAATCGCCTCGACGATCGGCAAGTCCACGGCGGCGGTGCGTCAGATGGCGCATCGCGCCCGCGAGCACGTGCAGTCCCGACGCAAACGGTTCGAACCGGTGGACCCCAAGCGATCGCTCGAACTCACGGCACAGTTCTTCGCCACGGCGTCGACGGGTGACATCGACTCGCTCATCACGATGCTGGCGCCCGACGTCGTGTGGACCGCCGACAGCGACGGGAAGGCCACCGCCGCCCGCAGGCCCGTCGCCGGCGCCGGTCGAGTGGCCCGGCTGGTGCTCGGCCTTCTGCGCTTCGCGGGCGACGAGGGCCGCGTGGAACCGGCGTTCTACAACGGCGCGCCCGCACTGGTGCTGTACCTCGGCGAGAAGCTGGAGGGCATCATCTCGGTCGAGATCACCGACGGTTTGATCACGCACTTCTACGCCATGCGCAACCCCGAGAAGCTCGGCGGTGTCAAGGTCACCCGGGAGATCTCCCGATCGGCGTGACAAGCTTGGGCGGTGCAGGTCGAGCGGATCGCGTTGGCGCGCAGTGCCCCGGAGGTGCTGCGCGCCGTAGCCGCCGCGACCAGGCGTCTGGAGTTGCCGCCGCCCGGCGCGCTGACCGGCGACTGGTTCTCCTCGCGTGCGGTGATCGCACCGAGCGTCGCCGTCGAACCCGTCGACGTCACGGGCGTTTTCGATGCCGGACCCGGTGCGCGCAGTGACGCGATCGGCGGCGGGTGGATCGGCTACCTGTCCTATCCCGATGCCGGCCGCGACGGCTCGGGGCCACGGATCCCCGAGGCGGCCGGCGGCTGGACGGACGACGTTCTGCGCCAGGACGTCAGCGGAAACTGGTGGTATGAAAGCCTTTCCGGGGCATCGGCACCGAATTGGCTGACCGATGCGCTGGTCGGCGACGTGCCGTCCTCGGCATGCCACGTCGAATGGGGTGAGGCCGACCGGGCCGCGCACCGTGCCGGCGTGCTGGCCTGTCTCGACGCGATCACCGCAGGCGAGGTGTACCAGGCGTGCGTGTGCACCCAGCTCACCGGGAAGGTGACCGGTTCGCCCGTCGACTTCTACGCCGACGCCGTCGCGCGTACCGCCCCTGCGCGGGGGGCATTCGTCGCGGGAGCGTGGGGCGCGGTCGCCTCGCTGTCACCGGAATTGTTCCTCAGCCGCGTCGGCGAGACGCTCGCGTCGAGCCCCATCAAGGGCACCCTGCCGCTTGACGAATCACCGTCGGCGCTGCGCGAATCGGTCAAGGACGTGGCCGAGAACATCATGATCGTGGACCTGGTCCGCAACGACCTCGGCCGCTTCGCCGTCACGGGCTCGGTCACCGTGCCCGAGCTTCTGGTGGTGCGCCGCGCGCCGGGTGTGTGGCATCTGGTGTCGACCGTCACGGCACGCGTCGGCCTCGACGTGCCCATGTCGACGATCCTGGATGCGACGTTCCCGCCCGCGTCGGTCACCGGCACGCCGAAGGGCCGGGCCCGCGAGCTACTCGCGACGTGGGAGCAGGCCCGGCGGGGAATCTATTGCGGTTCGGTCGGTTTGGCGTCACCGGTCGCGGGCACCGAGCTGAACGTCGCCATCCGAACCGTCGAGTTCGACGCCGCGGGGCGTGCGGTGCTCGGCGTCGGCGGCGGCATCACCGCGGACTCGGATCCCGACGCGGAGTGGCGCGAGTGCCTGCACAAGGCGGCGCCGGTCGTGGGTCGGTTACCGTCTGGCCCGCAGGACCGCGTCGTACAGCTCACGCCGTGACGGCGCGCCGGGGTTGTCGGCGATCACCTCGGCGCAGGCGTCCTTGACCCCCGCACCGGCTTCGACCAACTCGTTGACCTCGGCCACCAGCGTCTCCAGGTCGGCCTTGGGCTCGGCGCCCGCGACCACGACGGTGATCTCGCCGAGCACGCCGTCGGCGGCCCACGCGGCGAGCTCGCCCAGCGTGCCGCGCTTGACCTCCTCGTGGGTCTTGGTCAGCTCGCGGCAGACCACCGCAAGCCGGTCGGGCCCGAGCCGGTCAGAAGCGTCGTTCAGGCACTCGGCGAGGCGCCTCGGAGACTCGAAGAACACACACGTGCGTCGCTCGCCGGCCAGCGTCGCCAGCCACGTCAGCCGCGCGGAGTGCTTGCGCGGCGCGAACCCCTCGAAACAGAAGCGGTCCGACGCCAGACCGGACACGGCGAGCGCCGTCGTCACGGCCGAGGGTCCAGGCAGGCAACTGACGGTCAATCCCGCCTTCGCGCAGGCGGCGACCAGGCGATAGCCGGGATCGCTGATCAGCGGCATGCCCGCATCGCTCACCACCAGCACCGTGGCGCCCGCCTCGATCTCCTCGACGAGCCACGGCACCCGGGCCGCCTCGTTCTGATCGAAGAAGCTGACGACCTTGCCCGCCGGGGTGACGTCGAGGGCCTGCGCCAGCGCACGGACCCGCCGGGTGTCCTCGGCGGCGACCACGTCCGCGCTTCCCAGTGCCTCGACGAGGCGAGCAGAAGCGTCGCCTGCCTGGCCCAACGGAGTTGCAGCCAACAGCAGTCGTCCGGGTGTCACACCGAACAGAATACGATCGCTCGTGTGACCGCCCCGCCCATCGAGCCCGACGTGGCTGCCGTCGAGAGTGAGCGCTCGGTCCCGGTGATCAGCCCGGGCCCGTTGGTGCCCATCGGCGACTTCGGTCCCGTCGACCGGCTCCAGGGCTGGGCGATGACGTCGGTGATCATGGCGCTGGCGTCCATCACGCGGTTCCTGAACCTCGGGTCGCCGACCGATGCGGGCACCCCGATCTTCGACGAGAAGCACTATGCGCCGCAGGCCTGGCAGCTGCTGGGCAACCACGGCGTCGAGGACAACCCCGGCTACGGCCTGGTGGTCCATCCGCCGGTGGGCAAGCAACTGCTCGCCATCGGCGAGGCTCTGTTCGGGTACAACGGGCTGGGGTGGCGCTTCTCTGGCGCGGTGTGCGGCGTCGTCGTCGTGGTGTTGGTGGCCCGGATCGTCCGCCGGATCACCAGGTCGACGCTGATCGGCGGCATCGCGGGCCTGCTGATCGTCGCCGACGGCGTCAGCTTCGTCACCGCGCGCACCGCACTGCTGGACATCTTCTTGACGGTGTTCGTGGTGGCGGCGTTCGGGGCGTTGATCGTCGACCGCGACCAGGTGCGCGAGCGGATGCACGTCGCCCTGCTCGAGGGCCGCATCGCCGAGACGCCGTGGGGGCCACGGCTCGGCGTGCGGTGGTGGCGCTTCGGTGCGGGCGTGCTGCTCGGTTTGTCCGTCGCGACGAAGTGGTCGGGCCTGTACTTCGTCCTGTTCTTCGGCGTGATGACGCTGGCGTTCGACGTGGTCGCGCGTCGGCAGTATCGCGTGCCCCGACCGTGGCTCGGCACGCTGCGCCGCGACGTCGGCCCCGCGGTATGGACGTTCGGCCTGATCCCGCTCGGCGTGTACCTCGCGTCATACGGTCCGTGGTTCGCCTCGGAGACGGGGGTCGACCGGCACGAGGAGGGCGACTCCTTCGCCAGCGGCGGCCTGATGCCGGACGCCATCCGTTCGCTGTGGCACTTCACCTACGGCGCGTTCAAGTTCCACTCCGGGCTGACCAATGCCGCGGGCAACCACCACCCGTGGGAGTCCAAGCCGTGGACGTGGCCGATGTCGTTGCGCCCCGTGCTGTATGCGATCGATCAGAACGACGTGGCGGGCTGTGGCGCCCAGTCGTGCGTCAAGGCCGTGATGCTGGTTGGCACGCCCGCCATGTGGTTCATCGCGGTGCCGATCCTCGGGTGGGCGGTGTGGCGGTCGTTCGTCAAGCGCGACTGGCGCTACGCGGTGGCGCTGACGGGGTACTGCGCCGGCTATCTTCCGTGGTTCGCCGACATCGACCGCCAGATGTACTTCTTCTACGCCGCTCCGATGGCGCCCTTCCTGGTGATGATGATCGCGCTGGTCCTCGGCGACGTGCTGTACGCGCCAAGGCAGAACGCCGAGCGACGGACGCTCGGCCTGCTCGTCGTATGCCTCTACGTGGCGGCCGTCATCACGAACTTCGCCTGGATGTACCCGATTCTGACCGGGCTTCCGATCTCGCAGGCGACGTGGAACATGCAGATCTGGCTGCCCAGCTGGCGATAGCCGCGTCCCCGGCCCACCTGCCCGCCGAAATAGCATTCCCTGTCGCTG
>NZ_JBOGDD010001265.1:0-5773 GCF_050701675.1 Mycobacterium sp.
GGACCGAGGATCCGCCTGGCCGCTGCAGGCAGACCAACGGATTCGAGCTCGTCAATGCTCACCTCGAAATGGCAAGGCGGGAAAAGGAATACAAGTTCGTGCTCGCCGAGGTCGACTACCTCAAGCCGTACTGGGACACCAATCCGGAGGACCGCGACGATCTGCGAAGGCTCATCGCCGACGGTCGCGTGGAGATCATGGGCGGCACCTACAACGAGCCGAACACCAACCTCACCAGCCCGGAGACGGCGATCCGGAACTTCGTCCACGGCATCGGCTTTCAACGCGACGTGATGGGGGCCGATCCGGCGACGGCATGGCAGCTCGACGTGTTCGGCCACGATCCGCAGTTCCCCGGCATGGCGGCCGACGCCGGCCTCACGTCGAGTTCGTGGGCGCGCGGTCCGTACCACCAGTGGGGTCCGATGGCAGGCGACGGGGATCCCGAGCGCATGCAGTTCGCAAGCGAATTCGAGTGGATGGCGCCGTCCGGCCGCGGTCTGCTGACCCACTACATGCCTGCGCACTACGCCGGGGGCTGGTGGATGGACTCGTCGGCCTCGCTGGAGGACGCCGAGCACGCGACGTACGACCTGTTCTCGAAGATGAAGAGGGTCGCGCTGACCCGCAACGTGCTTCTGCCCGTCGGCACCGACTACACGCCGCCCAACAAGTGGGTCACCGAGATCCACCGCGACTGGAACGAGCGATACACCTGGCCCAGGTTCGTCTGCGCGCTTCCGCGCGAGTTCTTCGCCGCGGTACGGGCCGAACTCGACGAGAGCGGAGCCAAGGCGTCACCTCAGACCCGTGACATGAACCCGATCTACACGGGCAAGGACGTCTCCTACATCGACACCAAGCAGGCCAACCGCGCGGCCGAGAACGCCGTGCTGGAAGCCGAGCGCTTCGCCGTCTTCGCTGGGCTGCTGACCGGTGCGCAGTACCCGGAAGCCGCTCTGGCCAAGGCATGGGTACAGCTGGCCTACGGCGCTCATCACGACGCCATCACCGGCTCGGAGTCCGATCAGGTCTACCTCGACCTGCTCACCAGTTGGCGTGATGCATGGGAGTTGGGGCGGCAGGCGCGCGACACCGCGCTGAGTCTTCTCTCCACCGCGGTCGACGGTTCAGTCGTCGTGTGGAACCCGCTGGCGCACAGCAGAACCGACGTGGTGACGGTGCGGCTCGACGAGCCGTTCGATGGGGCGGTCCTCGACGCGGACGGCAACGTGGTCCCGGTGCTCGCCGAACACGACGGACATTCGATCAGCTGGCTCGCCCGCGACGTGCCGTCGGTGGGATGGCGGTCCTACCGCTACGTCTCCGGCGACCGGCCGGCGCGTTGGGAGCCGTTGGCGGGTGCGGAGATCGGCAACGAACGCTACCGGCTGCGCGTCGACCCGGCGCGCGGTGGCGGGGTGTCCTCGCTGATCGTCGACGGCCACGAGCTGATCGCGGCCGGACGCGTCGGCAACGAGCTCGCCGTCTATGACGAGTACTCCTCACACCCCAAGGCGGGGGAGGGCCCGTGGCATCTGCTGCCCAAGGGCCCGGTCACGACGTCATCGAGCGGACCCGCCACGTCGGTGCAGTGTTACCGCAGCCCACTGGGCGAGCGCATCGTCGTGACCGGCCGCGTTCGGCGCCTGCTGGCCTACACCCAGACCGTCACGTTGTGGCACGGCGTCGACCGCGTGGACTGCCGCACCACGGTCGACGAGTTCACCGGGGAGGACCGGCTGCTGCGGCTGCGCTGGCCGTGTCCCATGCCGGGCGCCATGCCCGTCAGCGAGGTCGGTGACGCGGTGATCGGACGTGGCTTCGGTTTGACGCATGACCGCGGCGCGACGAAAGCCGTTGACACCGCGAAGCATCCGTACACGCTGGACAACCCTGCCTACGGGTGGTTCGGGTTGTCGTCGATGGTGCGAGTGCGGTTCAACTCGGGTGTTCGGGCGATCTCGGTCGCCGAGGTGATCTCACCCGGTGGCGACGCGGATCCCCTGGTCCGAGACCTGATGGTGGCGCTGGCGCGGGCAGGCGTCACCGCCACGGCCTCCAGCGCCGAAGCGGCCCGCTACGGCGACCTCACCGTCGACTCGAACCTGCCCGACGTGCGGATCGCCATCGGTGGACCAGAGGTGAACGCCTTCACGGCAGCCGTGCTCGTCGGTCGCGTGAATGACGCCGAGCGGACGTGGGTTCCGGCTGCGAAGCCGCTCAAGGACGTCTGGGTGCCCGGTGCCGACCTGCGCGACGTGCGCGCACTGCCGGTTCTGGTGATCGGTGGCGATCTCGAGACCGCCGTTGCCGCACTGGTCGACGATCTGACCGACGCCGAGATCGTCGTGAACCAGGACGCCCCCGGTGAGCTCGAGGAGTTCGAGGCGCGCACCGTCGCCGTATTCAATCGCGGCGTTCCCAGCTTCGCCGTCGACTCCGACGGAACCCTGCACACGTCGCTCATGAGGTCGTGCACCGGCTGGCCGTCCGGCACGTGGATCGACCCGCCGCGACGCACCACGCCGGACGGGTCCAACTTCCAACTGCAACACTGGACGCATTCGTTCGACTACGCGCTGGCATCCGGGGACGGGGACTGGCGCGTCGCCGACATCCCCGCCCGCAGTGCCGAGTTCGGCCAGCCGCTGCTCGCGGTCGGCGCCCAACACGATCCGGCCGCAGGCGGGCTGCCGGCGTGGGGATCGCTCTTCGAAGTCGATCCGGCCCGCAAGGTCGCACTCGGCGCGCTGAAGGTCCTTGGCAACCCGATCGCAGGAGGAAGCGGGCGAGGTGTCGACGCGAAGGACGGCATCGCCTTCCGCCTGGTCGAAACACGCGGCAGAACAACGGATGTCGTCGTGGGCTCCGGATTGCGCAACCTGGCGTCACCGCAGCGGCTCGATCTACTCGAGCAACCCCTCGCCGACGACGAGCGTGGACTCACGCTGCACGGCTACGAGATCGCCACGTTCGGAGCGCAACTCAACCTGTCACGCGTCCTCGACGCCGACGGCACCACACTGGCCCCCGATGCCGAACCGGCCCAACCGCTCTACGCCAGGTACTGGCTGCACAACCGCGGTCCCGCCCCTCTCGGTGGACTGCCCGCGGTCGCGCACCTGCACCCTCACCAGCTGGCCGTCGATCCGGGCTCGCCGGTGCAGCTGCAACTCACCGCGGTCAGCGACGTCACCGACGTGCCGCTGCACGGCAAGGTGCGGCTGATCTGCCCACCTGGGTGGAAGGTGGCGGTCGACGAGCTGCCGTTCATGCTGCCGCCTGGAGAGTTCCTTGAGTCGATCGTCGACCTGGTGATGCCGCCGGACACCGCCGCGGGCCTCTACCCGTTGCGGGCCGTACTCGGCGTGACGGGCGGCGCCATCCCTGCGTCGTGGCGTCAAGAGGTGGAGGACGTGTGCGTGATCGCTGTCGGGGCGACCGACGACCGGGTGCTGCGGCTGATCGCCGATCCCGACCCCGTCGAGGTCGCCCCGGGTGAGGTGGCGACGATCGCCGTGACCGTCGGCACCGACGCTCGCGCCGACCTGGCCGTCGAGGCCCACCTGATCAGCCCATGGGGGACTTGGGAGTGGATGGGGCCCAACATCATCGGAGCGAACCTCCCCGCCGGGGGCACGGTCGCGCTGGAGTTCGACGTGGCACCGCCCGCCTGGGTGGAACCCGGCGAGTGGTGGGCGTTGATTCGTGTCTCGTGCGCGGGTGAGCTGGTGTACTCACCCGCGGTGAGGGTGGTGGTGCGATGACGTCGGTGGCGGCGACCGTGGGTGACGCGGTCGTGCTCGTCAGCGAGGTCGACGTGAGCGAGGCGCACCTGCGCTCGACGCGGCTGGCGAGTGCGCTGCCGCGGCAGGGGACCAGCGAGGGACGACAGTTGCGGCGCTGGTTGACCCAGGTCCTCGTCACGTCGCGGGTGGTGTCGGCCGAGGCGCAGGCGCTCGGGCTTACGGTCGACGGTGCACCGACCGAGGACGAGCTCCTCCCGGACGTGGCGGCGCGGCTGGAGATCGGCAGCGTCGCGGCCGCGGCACTCGAGGGGGCCGTCGCCAGAGCACTCTTCGTCCACGTCACCGCCCACGTCGAGATCAGCGCCGACCAAGTCGCGGACTACCACCGCCGCAACCCCTTTCGCTTCGCGCCGCGCACCACGGGAGACGGCGGGTGGCTCGGCGGACCCGTCGCGACGTCGTTCGACGACGTGCGTGCGGACATCGCCGAACATCTCCTCGCGGCGGGTCGGCGCCGCGAGTTCCGTAGATGGCTGGATGAGCGGCGCGCGCAGCTGGTGTCGCTGGCCCCTGGCTACGAGCATCCCGGAGACCCCCGCCAACCCGACAACACCCACGAGCACTGAATGACTGCAACAACTCTCGCACTCGACGTCGGCGGCACCAAGATCGCCGTCGGGCTCGTCGACGCCGAAGGCAGCCTGATCCACCATGCGCAGCAACCGACTCCGGACACGGACGCGGAGGCGATCTGGTCGGTTGCCGAGACGCTGCTCGCCGACGCCATGGCGGCCGCCCCCGGTGCCGTGCGCGGCGTGGGCATCGGGTCCGCGGGACCCATCGACCTGCCGAGTGGAACCGTCAGTCCGATCAACATCACCGAGTGGCAACACTTTCCGATCGTCGACCGGGTGAAGGCCGCCACCGGGCTGCCCGTGCGGCTCGGCGGCGACGGGGTGTGCATGGCCATGGGCGAGCGCTGGCGCGGGGCGGGCCGTGACGCGCAATTCCTGCTCGGCATGGTGGTGTCGACCGGCATCGGCGGCGGATTGGTGCTCGACGGCGCGCCCTACGACGGGCGTACCGGAAACGCCGGGCACGTGGGCCACGTCGTCGTCGAGCCCGACGGGGTTCCCTGCACGTGCGGCGGCCGTGGCTGCGTCGAGACTGTCGCGTCGGGCACACACCTGGCGCGGTGGGCGCACGAGAATGGTTGGGACGCGGCACCCGGCGCCGACGCGAAGGACCTTGCCGACGCCGCAAATCGCGGTGATCCCGTTGCGCTGCAGGCATTCCGGCGTGCCACGACTGCACTGGCCATGGCGATTGCCTCGGTCGCCGCGGTCTGCGACCTCGACCTCGTAGTCATAGGAGGGGGAGTCGCCAAGTCGGGTGCGCTGTTGTTCGATCCGCTCCGCGAGGCACTGTCGACCTACGCGGGCCTTGACTTCCTCCGCGGTTTGCGCGTGGTGCCCGCAGAGCTCGGTGGTGACGCGGGCCTGGTCGGCGCCGCGGCCCTGTTCAACGCTTGACCGCGGATCTACTGTCGCATCCAAAAGATCATGGGAGTCGGGATGCGAATCTTCGTCACGGGTGGGACCGGAGCGATTGGCCGCGACGCGGTGCCCGCACTAGTCGGAGCTGGGCATACGGTAGCGGCGCTGGCGCGGTCTGACGTCGCCGCCGACCAACTGCGTTGCCAGGGCGCCAGTCCCGTCGAGGTATCGATATTCGACCGGGCCGGCCTTACGCGGGCGTTCACCGGCTGCGACGTGGTGATCAATCTGGCCACCGCGCTACCACCGACTCGCTCGGCGCTGCGACGGTCGGCTTGGGCGGCGTGCGAGGAGATCCGGACCGAGGGTTCGGCCGCGGTGGTCGACGCTGCGCTCGCGGCGGGCGTCGGACGGGTGGTGCAGGAGTCCGTGGTGATGATCTACGCCGACGGCGGCGACCGCTGGCTCGACGAGCAGGCCCCCGTCGATCACTATCCGATAGCGCGGGGCAACCATGCCGCGGAA
>NZ_JBOGDD010001266.1:0-2022 GCF_050701675.1 Mycobacterium sp.
GGCCGGTGATGCACTGCAAGGTCGGGCCCCCGCGCAACTGCTAGCTTGGCGTCGTGGGCCTGCGGTCATGGTTGACGGGACGGAAGCCGGTCGAATCCGACGAGGAGACGGCCGACCGGTTGCTCGGGCCGGGTGGAGACTGGGCGTTCGCCGTGCTGCGTGTCACCGCGGTGGACCGCCCGCCGGATCCGACCGCGGCCTACGAGTGGTGCCTGATCACCGGCGTCCTCACCTTCGACCTGCGACCGGCCCAGGCCGTCCGCGGGCAGCACTTCCGGGTGCCGTCCAGCAAGTGGCTGCGTCCCGGAGACGAGGTGCCCGCGGTGGTCCGGCTGTCCTACCTGGCCGAGGGCCGGGCCGGGGCCATCAGCGTGCTGTGGGACAAGTTGCCCGAACGCAGTGCGCTGCACGCGAGTTCAGCCGACGCGGTGGCCGCGCAGTTGCGTGGCGAGCAGGTGCCACAGGGCGGTGACGACGGGTATCGGGCCGGCACGTTCGACGATCCGGACCGGCGATTGCCTGGCTCGCCGGGCGGCGGCACCACCGTGCAGCAAGCCGATGCGCTGCTCTACAGCGGCGTGCCTGCGACAGGGACCGTGCTGTCCGTGGTGGACGTCAAGGTGCCAAGGCTGCTGCGGGCCACGGTGCCCGCCGGTGCCACGCTCGCCGACCTGACGATTAGCGTGTCGCCCCCTCAGAGCGAGAGCTACGAGGTGCGCACGCGCATCGGATTCTCCACCCAGCACAAGAGAAGCGTGGTCGCCGTCGAGGGAGCCACCCTCCCGATCCGGGTAGATCCGTTGGACGCGAACAAGATCGCGGTCGACACGGTGGCGCTGGGCTTCGCGCCCGAAGTGCGCCACGGCAAGGACCGCCGCTAAGACGCCGGGCTTCGTCCCTCGCCATCGCCCCGAAGCGGGTTGGGTTGTCCGTTCGGCCCCGACGAAGATGTCGTGCAGCGGTTCGTGATTCGCACGTTCCTGCGGGTCGAAGGCACCCACAAGGCAACCCGCTCGAGGCGGGTTGACGATTCGAGCGGCTAGTTGTTCGTCGGTGGTGGTTGCGGTTGGAAGGGTTGGTACCACCACCAGTCGGCGCGTTCGCCGGTCGGTCCCGAGTAGGGGGCGACGGCGGGTGGGGGTTGCGTGGGTGGGCGGGCCAGCGATCCCGCATCGAGTGGCCTGCCGGCAGCGTCGGTGACGACGAGGTGGTGGGCGGGTCCGGTGATGGTGATGCCGCCCCGGTGGTGCAGCCGGTGGTGATAGGGGCAGACCAGCACCAGGTTGTCCAGTTCGGTGAGCCCGCCGTCCTCCCAGGCCCGGATGTGGTGGGCGTGCAGACCGCGGGTGGCCCCACAGCCGGGCACCACGCAGCAGCGGTCGCGGTGCTCGAGTGCACGGCGCAACCGGCGGCTGATCTGGCGGGTGGCCCGCCCGGAGCCGATGACCCGACCGTGACGTTCGAACCACACCTCGCAGTCGGCGTCGCAGAGCAGGTAGCGGCGGTCGTCCTCGGAGAGCAGGGGACCTAGGTGCAGCGCGGCGGCCCGGTTCTCGACGTCGAGGTGGACCACCACGGTGGTGCGTTGCCCGTGGGGTCGCCGCGCCACGTCGGTGTCCCAGCCGGCCTCGATCAGGCTCATGAACCCGTCGACGAGGCCGGGGAACGGCGGCACCTGCTCGGACATCTCAGCGCCGTCGGGATGGTCGCGTTTCCAGTCGGCGACCAATGCGTCGGTGTGCGATTGCAGGGCGGCGTCGAACGTGGCGGCCTCGGCGTGCGGCAGGGTGATCCGATAGGTGGTGGACTCCTCGCCGACGGTCTTGCTGATCGAGCGCGGCGGCTCCGGACGCGGCTCAGGGTCAGACTCGGGTTCGGGTTCTGGTCGCGGTTCCAGCTTGACCGCGGTACGTAGCTGGGTGACCGTGGCGCTGGCGGCCAGCTGGGCGTAGTGCTCATCGGAGCCGTCGGCGGCCCGCTCGGCGATGACACCGACCTGATCCAACGACAGCCGACCGTCGC
>NZ_JBOGDD010001267.1:0-1902 GCF_050701675.1 Mycobacterium sp.
GACCTGACGCAGCCCGTAAGGGCCCGGGCCGACGATCTGAGGTTCGGCAAGCTCTGCGGTGTAGGAGAACTCCGGCTCCAGCTTCACTGGGTGGCCCCCACTCCGGCTGCCGCCATCACGGCTGACATGCCCTCGGCGATCACGTCGCGCCCGAAGGCCTCGAGCACGACATTGGGATTGAAGTACTCGCGGATCAGCGCGACTTTGCCATCCCTGATCCGCATGTGAGTGCAATAGGTGTTGGCGTAGATCTTGCCGGTCTGCGTGACCGTCGCCTTTCCGTGCAGTTCCAGAACGAAGAGTTCCGGGTCGGTCGTGTCGTGCACGGTCAGCGAATCGATCCGGAGATCAGGCACCGAGGCGAAGAACCAGTCGACGAAATGATTGATCAGGTGTCGGCCGGGGACGGTATCGGCGAGCGGCTCGAGCGCGAAGGGCATTTCCCAGACGGCCTCCTCGGCAAAGTTGTCCTTCCACGCCTCGAGAGCCTCGCCACGCGGCGGACCGTCATCAAGGGCCTTCCAGAATCGCTCAACCGTCGCGCGGTTGTCCGTTTGTACGCTCATGCGCCGCCTCCATCTCTTGGTCGACTGCCGTCACAGCCGGTGGTCAAACCGAGAGTGCACCATGCGTCGTTGATAGTCAACACTATGTCGATACTATGTCGATACTTATCGCATCCGCTGTCCCTGAACGTGATTCATGATCGTCGATGCGGAACCGACTCATAGTCGACATATCGTTGACTTCTGCCGACAGCAAGTCTAACCTCGCAGCAGGTCTTGCCGTCATCCCTGCGGATGCGGTGCGTGCGCACCCTGATGACCACCATTCCAGTCATCGCTGACAACGAGGATTCGCCATGAAAACACCCACCAACCGGCTGTTTCGTCTGCAGAGGCGGCCACAAGGCCAGGTCACCGAACAAGATCTCGAGTGGGTCGCGGAGTCCATCCCCGATATCGCCGAGGGACAGGCGTTGGTCCGCACCCTGTACCTGTCGCTCGACCCGACAAACCGTGTCTGGATGAGCCAGTTGCGTTCCTACATCCCGCCGGTCGAGCTGGGCGCGGTGATGCGGGGCCTCGGTGTCGGACAGGTCGTCGAAAGCCGTCGGGACGATCTGCCGGTCGGCGCATTCGTACTCGGCTTCACCGGCTGGCAAGAATATTGTGTCGCTGACGATTCCGTTCTGGAGTTTCCGTTCACAGTTCTGCCCGACCCATTACCGGCGCCCCTTTCCGCATTCCTCGGAGTACTTGGCCATACCGGCATTTCAGCGTTCATCGGCGTCGAGCTTGGCGATCCTCAGCCCGGCGAGACGGTTGTCGTCTCTGCCGCAGGCGGGGCCGTCGGTTCGATCGCCGGACAGCTGGCCAAACAGCGTGGCGCCCGCGTGGTCGGCATCGCCGGCGGTGCCGAGAAGTGCCGACACCTGGTGGAAGAATTGGGTTTTGACGCATGCATCGACCGGCACGCGGACAACTGGCGCGAGCGACTCGACGAGGCGACCCCCGACGGCATTGACGTCGACTTCGAGAACGTGGGCGGCCCGATCATGGATCACGTCCTGGGCCGGTTGAACATCGGCGCACGAGTGGCGCTGTGCGGCCTGATCTCGGAGTACGACACCTACAACGAAGACAGTGACCAGCCCGGTCTGCGCAATGCAAACCAGCTGCTGATGCAGCGCGCCACCCTGCGGGGCTTCATCGTCACCGACCACATCGACCGTTACGCCGAGATCATCGGAAAGCTCGCCGCGGCGCTGGGCGAGGGCTCGGTAACGTACGACGAGACCGTCGTCGAGGGTCTGGAAAGCGCTCGGGAAACCCTCAATCAGGCACTGTCCGGCGGCGCTCGCGGAAAGACGGTTGTCCAGGTCGCCCCTCTCCCCTAGTC
>NZ_JBOGDD010001268.1:0-2515 GCF_050701675.1 Mycobacterium sp.
GGGGTGTGGGTACTCGCGCGTGGCCGATTCGGCGAACTTGTCCAGTTCTGGAAGGTTGACCACGATCGGATCTGGGTCCGATCGGGTGACCACCCAGACGGTCGGGTTGTCGGCGGATGCGTTGATCTCCTGATGCACTGTGTGCGCCGGAATGAAGACGAAGTCGCCAGGACCCGCCTCAACAGAGTGCTCGAGATGGTCGCCCCACCGGTACCTGGCGGTGCCTTCCACCACGTAGAGGATTGTCTCCTGATCGCCGTGGTGGTGCGCACCGGTCGCGGCGCCGGGCTGCACAGTGGTGAGGAAGGCACTCAGTACTTTGGCGTCGGGGTTGTGGCTGTCGAAGGCCACGTGCCGGTGCAGTCCCGAGGTCTGGGGGGTGTCATCGGAGAGTTGGTCCCGCCGAACGACGCGGACCGAAGGCTTGTGCATCGGTTGGTTCCCTTCTATCTCTGGCCGACCGGCAGAGCACTGTCCCCAATCATGTGCAGCCCGAATGGGGGCTGCTCGCCGACCCGCCAGGTGCCGTCCACCTGCAGCCGCCGACCTGCTGCGCGGGTCCTTTTCATGGCTCGCTGCGCTACCGACAGCTGTTGAGTCTCCCAGGCCTTCAGCCGGTCTGGGACGTAGATCGCAGTGGCGTTGAGCAAGGACTTGCCCAGTTGCCAGGCGTCGTCCGCTGCCTTCGCGGTGCCGACACCGATGTGGGGCCGCAGTGCGAATGCCGCGTCGCCGATCAGGCAGGTTCGCCCGAAGGCCATGCGGGGCACCTCCAGGTCGACGATCACCTGGATGAACGGCTCAGCGCTGCGCGCGATGAGCTCGGCGAGCGGCGCCGGAAGCTCGGTGTCCGCCGCGGAA
The DNA here is from genome assembly GCF_050701675.1 of Mycobacterium sp. Taxonomy (GTDB): domain Bacteria; phylum Actinomycetota; class Actinomycetes; order Mycobacteriales; family Mycobacteriaceae; genus Mycobacterium. The sequence continues at coordinate 862 of NZ_JBOGDD010001268.1, forward strand.
TGCAGTTCCTCGAGATGGCGGGTCTGGACCGAGCCGGGTGGCACGGTCAGTTCGGCTCTGACACCGTTGCGGTCGGTGAGCAGGTCGACGAGGTGGTCTCCCGGTGTGACGTTGCGGTACCAGAGCCAGTTGCACAGCACGGAGCCCTTGGGACCGGGAATCGGGTAGGTCAGCAGGTGGCCGTGCGGGAGGATCCGGTAGGTGATGGCGTCGGAGAGGATGCGTGCTGTGCGGCCGCTGAGTTCGGCACGGTCGATGGTGCCCCGCCACGCCACGTATCCCGCGTAGTGGGGTTGGGCCTCGGGCACCATGATTCGGCGTCCGGTGGACCGGATGCCGTCGGCGCACACCACGAGGTCGGCCGTCAAAGTCTGACCATCGGTCATGGACAGCATCACCTCGTCGCCCCGATTGTCAAGGTGCGCAAGCTCAGTCGAGAGGTGGTAGTGCTCGGCGCCGAAGGCGTCCAGTAATCCTCGGTACAGCTCGAAGTACGATGCGAACCGATATGTGCAGGGTTGCTCGTAGACGACGTCGCCATCATCGTCGAGGTACCGAAGCCTGCTGGCCGGCACGCCGATGTCGCCGATCGCCTTACCGGCCCGTTCCACGAGGTAGCGGATCGTGATCGGGTGCGCGACGATCCCGGCGCCGCGGCCCTCCAGTGGAATGGGACTACGTTCCACGACGTCGACGTCCCATCCCTGCTCCCGCAGAACGAGCGCCGCGGTGAGCCCGCCGAGGGATCCCCCGACCACAACTGCCCGGGTCACGAGGCACTCCCGTTGGCGAAAATTCTGGCGCACATAGCGGCGTGCTCGGCGCTGGCGTCCTGCAGCGTGTGCAGGTCACGCGGCACCGTCTCGGCGATCGCCGCCGTCACCGAAGGCACCGACGACTCGCCGCGCAGCACCGATGTGAACGTCTCGGCAGGGAGCGTGGCCATAGCTTCCAGAATCGCTACATTGGCACCAATTGTCGTTGACGCTGGCCCCAATGACCGCTTGCTGCCAGCGGCAAAGGGGCGTACCCGCCAGCCGCAATAACCGTTGCGACCACGGCTACCGTCGGCGGCTCTGCTTCTTGACGCCCGCGGTCAGTAGGTCCGCCAACGCCAGAGCGATGTTGTGCAAGTTGGTATCCAGCGAATAGGTGCTGTCGGCAGTCCAGTTTCCGATGCCGCCGGACAACGAGGCGACGATGATGTCAGCCAGCGTTTGGGCATCGTGGCGGCTGTTCACTTCGCCCCGCGCCACACCCTCTTTGACGAGTTCGAGGAAGGTCTGGTGCAGACCGAAGCCGCGATGGGCTCCGTACCCCGCCGTCGTCATCATCTCGCCGATGATCTCCCGGTAGGTGCTGCTCGACTCGATCAGCGATGCGGCGATGTCGTCGAAGACGCCGACGATCCGCAAAGGAATCGGATGATCGTCTCTGCCGAACATCACTTCGTGCAGATTGGACAGCCGCCGGTCCGCCAGCGCTTGGATCATGGCTTGGCGGGTGGGGAAGTGGTTGAAGAACGTTCGATTGGCGACGTCGGCGCGCTCGCAGATCTCCTCGATGGTGGTCGCCGAGGCACCCTGGTCGAGGAACAGCTCGAACGCGGCGTCGAGGATTCGATCGCTGAGCTCACGCTTGCGCCGGTCAGTCC
>NZ_JBOGDD010001269.1:0-1787 GCF_050701675.1 Mycobacterium sp.
CCCTTGAGCCGCACCCAGGCCGCCTCCGTCGGAGTGATCGGAATCGCCGACAACAGGGTCACCGGTTCATTGGGCGCGGGCAGTTCGACGTCGTCGATGTCGCTGGGCCCCAATAGGACTGCGGTGAACGGCGCGGACTCCCAGAGCGGCGTCTCGAGATCGACGAGGGCATCGGGTACCAGCACCAGACCCTCGACGGCAGGCGCGGCGGCGACCACCGCGATCGACCGCGCCAGGCCGGTGGGCGTCGGGCCGCGCAGCGCTACCACGACCTCCGCGCGCGGACCACTCGCCGAGTCGACGACCATCTCGGTCGGGTCGAGCATCGGATGTCGCGAACACCCAAGCGACACATGGTGATGGGCGCCGTCCGAATCGGGCCCGAAGCGCAGCACGTCGATCGACTCGGCGCCGAGAAACGTCACGCTCGCGACCGCGGGTTCACCCTCGACGCCGATCCGGTCGAAGTGCTCGCGCAGTCGGGCGCGGACCTCGACCAGAACGTCGGTCACTCGGCGGGCGGGATCGACAGGTTCACGCCCGTGTCCGCGTCGAACAGCGTGATCTTGGCGGTGTCGAAGGCGAGCTCGGCCGTCTGACCAGCGACCGCCTTCGACTCAGCGGGAACCCTTGCCGTGAACTGGTTTTCACTGGACCCGGACTCGACTGTCAACTCCGCCAGCAGCGCCGCCTGCGCACTCTCGCCCTCGGTGTGGAAGTGCACGTACTTGTCGGCGCCGAGGGATTCGACCAGGTCCACGTTCACCTGGAAGGTCAAGGCCCTGATTCGCGCGTAGGTGTCGATCATCGCGGCGTCCTCCAGATGCTCTGGGCGGACGCCGACGATCACGTTGGCGGGCGTGGGATGTCGCGCCAGCATGTCGTGGACCTCGGAGGTCAGGGTGATCTCCCCGAACGGCAGTCGCACCCCGACGTCGGTGAGCGACGCCGGGAAGAAGTTCATCGCGGGAGACCCGATGAACCCGGCGACGAAGAGGTTCGCCGGACGGTGGTACAGCTCATCGGGCGTGCCGATCTGCTGGGCGACTCCCGCCAGCATGACGACGACGCGGTCCCCCAGCGTCATGGCCTCCGTCTGGTCGTGCGTGACGTAGACGGTGGTGGTGCCCAGCCGGTTCTGCAGCCGCGCGATCTCGGCCCGCATCTGCACGCGCAGTTTCGCGTCGAGGTTGCTCAATGGCTCATCCATCAGGAAGGCCTTGGGATTACGGACGATTGCGCGCCCCATCGCGACGCGCTGCCGCTGACCGCCCGACAGCTGAGCCGGTTTGCGGTCCAGCAGCTCGGTCAGGTCGAGGATCTTGGCGGTCTCGTCCACCTTGGTGGCGATGTCGGCCTTGCTCGTCTTGGCCAGGGTGAGCGGGAAGGCGATGTTCTGCCGGACGGTCATGTGCGGATAGAGCGCGTACGACTGAAACACCATCGCGATGTCGCGGTCCTTGGGCGCCTTCTCGTTGACCCGGTCGCCACCGATGCGCAACTCACCGGAGCTGATGTCCTCGAGCCCGGCAATCATGTTCAGCGTGGTCGACTTTCCGCAACCCGAAGGCCCCACCAGGATGATGAACTCGCCGTCGGCGATGGTGATCGACAGATCCTTCACTGCCGCAGCGCCATCTGCGTAACTCTTGGATACGTTCTCCAACACGATCTCGGCCATGGACTATCCCTTCACCGCACCGGACGTCAGACCGGCAACGATCCGTCGTTGGAAGATTAGTACGAAGATGACGATCGGCACCGTGATCACCATCGCACCTGCGGCG